>JBHHTN010000060.1:0-6610 GCA_046753405.1 Candidatus Micrarchaeia archaeon
TTTTGCCTCGATGATTATTTTTTCGACAGCGGGCATTGTTGCGTGTGGAATTTTTTTGTCTTTGGTTATTTCTTGAGCTACGAATTGGGCGAGTTTGCCACGGTTTTCTTCGTTGTCGGGCATGCTTGTTTCAAGGAGTACTTCGTACCCGTTTCCTATGATGCGTGAGCGTAACGGGGGCAGGATGTAGGGCAGGTCGTTTATGTTTGTCGCGGCGATTAAGCGGAAGTCGCATGGAACGTCGTCTACTTTGACGCTTGCTCCCGAACTTTGCGGGTTTTTTCCGACTATTGGATACTTTTTTTCTTGAAGGGCGGTCAGGATGAATCTTTGTAGGAATTGCATAGTGGCAAGTTCGTCGATGAAGAGCGTCCCCTCGTGTGCTTCGTGTATTGCACCGGATACGACTCTGAGGTAGGGCAGGGTGCCTAGTTGCGCGTGGCCTCCGTAGGGGTCGTGCCGTACGTCTCCTAAAAGTTCGGTTTCGCTTGCGCCTGTTGCCACTATGAAGTTTTTTCGGTTAAGCGCTACGATTGTTTTGCGGGGTTTTTTTCTTTTTGCCTTGTCTATTTGTTCCAAGTCCCGTTGGTTTAAAACACGTATTTTTTCTCCTGCGCGGTCGTATACCATTATTTCTTCGCGGCCGTCGTCCCACTGCCTTGTTGTGTGTACGCGGGTTTGTCTTTTTCCTTCTTCAAGGTAGTTGGACAGGAGGTCTCCAAATGGAGATGTGTCCGAGTTGAATTTGTCCAGTCCGCACGAGGCGCAGGATTTTTCAGAGGCTTTGCTTAGTTTTCCGCATCGTCGGCACCGAAAGCCGAGTCTTTCTGACACGAACACTGGAACGTTTTTCGGGTCTTCTAGTTTGCCTGCTTTTTTGTTGGCCAGTTTTTTTTCGCGTTGGATTTGTTCTCGCGTGCGCACTTCTATTATCGGTCGTTCGGGGTTTTCAGGGTTGTGCAGTACGCCTATTTCTTCCTTTGGCTTTGGAAGGTTTTGTGCGACTGCTTGGGCTATCATGCTTTTTCCGATGCCTGGGGGGCCTACCAGCAGGACGTTTCTTTTTTGTGTTACTGCTATGCGCGCTATTTCAACTGCGTTATTTTGACCGATTACCTGATCTAAGGGGTTTTTTGGAATAGGGATTTGCGCGGTGGACTGGGCGTTTTCAAAGGCAAAAGCGTTTTGGTTTTGCATGATTCGTATTTAAGGCGGCATTTAAGTTAAAAGCGTATCTTCGTCGTCTTCCTGCGTTTTTTGGTGTTTGTAGAAAATGAATGCCAGAAGGAGGATTGTTCCAAGGCCTATTGCTCCGTATAGATATGAATCGTTTTTTTCCTGTTTTTTTTCTGGAGTTTGTTTTAGCAGTTCCTTGTTCAAGTCTTTTGCAATTGTGTATCCTGTCAGGTAGTTCCCCTGTTGGATTTGTTCGCGTGCTTGTTGGAGTTTATGGGAGCGTTCGGGGGTTTCTTGTTGTTTTTCCACTTTGCTTGCAAGGCGTAGTTCTTCTTCGGCTTTTTCTTTCAATGCGTTTGTCACGTTTTTCAGTTCAAGGGTTTTTTTCTGCAGTTCTTTCTTCAAGGCGTTTATTTGTTGAAGGGCGGTTTCTTCGAATCTTTGTTTCTTGGTTTTGCTTGTTGAAACCGCGTTTTCTTGGAGTTGTACTGTTTGTTTGAGCGCGTTTTCGATTTCTTTTTTCAATCGCTCTCCTTTCAGCTTGCTTGCCGTGCTTGTTGCTCTTGCTTGTCCTGAAAACGCATTTTCAAATTCCAGAATTGCTTGTCGCGCGTTTTTTTCAAGTTCTTGCAGTTCCACAAGCGCGTTTAGTTTTTCTTCGCGCGTTTTTTCGTGTTGTCGTACGGCGTTTTCAAGGAGTTTTTTTGCACTGCTTGATTCTTGAAAGCTTTTTTCGAAGTTTTTGATGTTTGCAGCGTTTTTCGCGTTTGTTGTTTTGAGTTTTATTGTTGAATTGCAGGCAGATGGGTTTTTCTTGCACTCTTCTTCAACGCTTTTTACCTGGAGAAGGGCTTGTTGTCCCATTGCCTTTGAGGCGAGTTGCTCTGTTTTTGAGGCAAGGCGTTTAGCGTCTTTTTCTCTTCCTTCTTCAAGTAGAACCCCTGCTTTTTTCAGGTCTTCTTCGACTTGCAGTGCTGTTTGCTTGAGTTGCTCGTCTTCTTGTTCAACTGCTATTTTTTTCAAGGTTTCAAGTTTTTTCTTCGCGCTTTCAAACTGCATTTCCACGTGTGCGGGAACAATGGTGTTTGGCGTGTTTGGTTTGGAATCCGAACTGCTGCTTGTTACCGGGTTTTTCGCGTTTTTGACCGCGTAAAGGCTTGCGTTTTGTTTTGGCGCGTCTTTTTTTGTTCTAACCGTGATTTCAACGCTGTTTTTTCCCCTTCTGATTTTTGCAAGTATCCGCAGGATGCTTGTGTTTTCGACTTGTTCTTGGAAGTACTCTGTTCTTGTTGTTGCTGACACGAAAAATTCCGCTTTCCCCCAGACGCTTTTTTCAATTAATACTCTCGGGGGGCTTGCCCACAGGTTTTCTTCGAAGGTTCCTTCAAATTCCAAAAAGATTTTTTTGTTTTTTTCAAAATCGTTTTCGAAAACGGTTTGTTCGAACTGGCTTGTTTTGCTTGCAAGAACTTTTTCATATTCAATTTTTGCAAAATACTCTTGTCCTTGTCCGACTTCTTCTATTACAAGCAAAGCGTTTTCGAGCGTTTTGATTACTTGCGCGTTTCCGTTTGTTTGAATGAACCTTTGAGGGATTTCAAATGGCAGTTTAAGTTCAACCAGTCCGTCGTATCCCACTTCAAGCGCGTTTTTCACTTTTATCGTCGCGGTGACTTTTGCCTCTTGGTCCAGCTTCGCGTTTTGCGATTCAATTGTTACCTGCAGGCGTTTTTCCAGGTGTTTTTCCACGATGTTTTTTGCGTCAAATTCAAGGGCGGAAAGGGTTTTTTGAAGGAATTCCTGCAAGTTTTTCAAGTTTCCAAGCCCTTGTTTTACGTTCGGGCTTCTGCTTGCAAAAAGATGGTTGAAGGAGTTTAATTCCTGTAACTCGTTTTTTTGCAAAAAGTTTTTCAGGGATTTGACTGCTTTCCATTTTCCTTCCAAGTCGGCGTATTGCGTCAAAGCCTTTTTCAGAATGCCTTCTTCGATTGCATCCATTTTTTCATCGAATTCTTGCAGGGAAAGCGCGGCGTTTTTATCCAACGCTTCGAAGTTCTCAAGCGCCTTTTCCACCTCTTGCAGTAAACTTTTTTCAAGTTCAACGTCAACGTCGTCTTTTTCAGCCCGCCTTACAAGTTTTTTGGCGTTTTCAATTTTAGCGCGAAGCATTCGCACCACTTCCGCGTTCACTTGTCTTGCCCTTGCGGCTTTTGAGAGCCTTTGAAGCTCGTCGGCTTTTTTCCACAAGTGTTCAACGCGTTTTCCAACGCTTTGATACTGTTTGCTCTTGCGGGCGCTTTCAATTTTCATTGAAAGAAGCGTTGCTTGAACAGCGTCTTCCTTTGAAAGGTTTTCAACCAGTTCATCCAATTCATGCAGTAGTTCTTCAACTTTTTTTTCAAGTTGTTCTTCGAGCGTCAACGAGTCTTGCTTTACTTTTTCTGCAAGCACCTTGCTTTCTTCAAAGGCTTTGCGTGCCTGCAGTAATTCTTGCACGCTTTTTGCAAGAAATCCCCGTTCCTTTCGTTTTTTCAGCCAATTGCTTTCTTCAATTGAATTTTGCGCGCGTTGAAACTCTTCTTTTACAAACATTGTTCTTTGAAGATATGACCCGCTTTTAGCAGTTGAAACAAAGACGGCTTCTTGTGCTTGAAAAGACGCGTCCTTGGGAATTTTGGCCACTTCTTGTTTTTCAAGCCATTGGGCCAAGGCGTGCGTTTCAAGTTCAAGTTCGTGGTTTTCCTCTTCCAAAATACTTTGTGTTCTTTTAAGGTCTTGCAAAGCGTTTTTTGCCTTGGCGGCAAGTTCCAGTTGTTTTGACAAAACTGAAGTTTCGCTTGAAATCAACAAGAACACGGTGGGAGAAACTTCGAGGGGCTGGTAGTAAAAATCGTTTCTCATGCGAGCGGAAATTTTGTCCAAGTTCCCGCTTGCCTTTACAATAAGGCTTCCGAGGGAACCGCCTTTCGAACTTTTTTTCTCCAGGTTGCTTGAAATTTCATTCAAAGTGTTTTTAACGTCTCCTGCCAATCCGGAAAGGTCGGCATCACCGTAGGCGAGGTCGAACTCTGAAAGTACAACGTCAAGCGAGTCCAAGCCGTCTTGCGCGCTTTGAATGGATTTTTCCAAAGAAGAGTGCGCGTGCTGGTTGCAAGAGTATAATTCATAGGTTAGGTACAAAGCGCCCGCAATTGCCACGACGTGGGTTGCGGGGTTGACGATTTTTTCAACGTTTTTTGCAAGTCCCACAAGCCGTGCAAGCGTGACGCCTTTTTCAACTGTAAAGCCCGTCAGTTTGTATGGTTGCAAGCTGCTTCGTGCGGCGGCAAGCTCTTCCTTTGCTTTTTGTGCAAGTCCGATGCTGTTTTTGAATTCTTCGTTTTCGCTTGTGATGGCAGGGGTGTGCAGTGTTTCGTCGTAGGAGTAGGGAAAACAGAAGTTGAGAATAGACCTAATCGGCGTGGAGGTTTTTTCAAGGGTCAAAAGGCTTTTGCTTTCACTTAAAGAGCCCAAGGCACTTGGTGTTGAAGCAAGAGTTAGTAGCAAACATGCGGCGACGACGAAAAACGGCTTCGTCATCTAAAGGTTATTTTTGAGGGTTAATGTTTAATTGTTTTTCGCAAAACTTTTTTTACTTCCGTCTTGCTTTTATTTTTCATGGTTTCTTTGCAACAAGGAGAGTTTTTGGTTAAACTTGCGCGTGACTCCGTTTCAACTTATTTAAAGAACGGTCAGAGGATACGTCCTACCGAAAACGGTTTCGACTTGAAAAAACAAGGGGTTTTCGTTACTTTGCAGTCTTTTCCTGAACGCGTGTTGCGGGGGTGTATCGGTTTTCCGTATCCGGTAAAGCGCCTTGACGAGGCTGTTGTGGAAATGGCGTTGGCAGCGGCTTTCCAAGACCCGCGTTTTCCACCTTTGCAAAAAGGAGAATTGCAAAAAGTGGTTTTTGAAATTAGCGTGTTAACTGTTCCAAAGGCGTTGGACGTGGAAGCTGCCAGGCGCGCGGAAAAAGTCAGGGTGGGTTTTGACGGTTTGACGATTGAAAAAGAAGGGTGTTCTGGTTTGCTTTTGCCCCAGGTTGCAACAGAACAAGGTTGGCAGGCGGAAGAGTTTTTGCGTCACGTTTGTTTGAAGGCGGGCCTTGACTCGGAGGTGTGGCTTGATGAAACTGCGAAAGTGTGTGCGTTTCAAGCGCAAGTTTTTGCAGAGCAAAAACCTGAGGGAAGCGTAGTTGAAAAAAAAATAGTTTGAGGGTATACGGGGTGTTTGGTAAAAGGTGCCTGTTGTTGAAGTGAAAATGCACGCGGGAAGAACGCAAGAGCAAAAAGACGCGTTGATTGCCGGAGTGACTGATGTTTTGGTGAAGACAATTGGTTGCCCTCCGGAAAAAGTGCACGTGATTATCGCAGACGTTGAAAAAACGAATTGGGGGGGTCGCAGGCAAAAACAGGCACTAAACTGAACTTTTTTATTTCGCACTCGCCTTTGTGTTTTAAATGGCTTCCAAGCGTGTTTTGCGAAAAGTCCGAGGAAAAAAGCAGGTTGTTGACGGCGAAGTCTTTGATTATCAGGCGATGATGTTTCAAATAATTGCAATAACCGTTTTAACGTTTCTAATTGTGGTTTTGTTGAATGTTCTTCCGCGCAGTGTTCCAGACGTAGACCGAGTGGGGTCGGTTTTTGCGTCTGTGTCTGTTACGCCTCAGCCTTTCAAGCCGTCCTTGGCGTACAACGCGAAGATTTTCTTGTACCAGTTGTACCGGCCCAATGTTTGTTTTGGAAAACCCGTTGAAAAAACAAAGGAGGCAATAGACGAATTTCTTGCAGTTTATTCAAAGGAAGAGCTTGAATTTGTTAAAAGCGCGGTTGGCGGGGTTTCAAAAGAGGAGTTGTACAACCGTATTCAGCAATTGCAGGCAATAACTGTTTTTGATGCGGGCGAGGGTTCTTTCGGCTACTTTGTAAGAAGCGGAGAGTGCTGTTTTATAATAACTCGCGAGGGAACTTTGACTTTTGAACAAACGGGTTTCGTTGACTCTCCTCGTACCATGCATACTCAAAGTATTCCTTGCAACTAGAAAAAAACGCTTTTTTTTTGGGACAACTTGCCTGTTTTTATTTTCCAGTGCCCTAATCTTTATTTCCTGATTTTTCTTTGTCTTAAAAAAGGGTAAAACTGTGGGAACTAAGGGGTTTTGAAATCTTTTGCGTTTTTTCAAGCACGGGGAGTGCGTTGCAGTAGTATTGCCTCAGGACTTGCGTAAGTCAAGCGGGGTTAGGGAAGGCGACGAATTCGAGTTTTTCGAGGTGAAACCAGGGGTTTTCATTTTGATTTCAAAAAAACTGGTTGCACAGCGCACTACTGAAAGCGTTTTAGCAGAACTTGCGCCAAATGCCAAAGCTTCCGCTGTTGTCCCGCCGGACAAGTCTT
>JBHHTN010000061.1:0-6521 GCA_046753405.1 Candidatus Micrarchaeia archaeon
AAAGAGAGAAAAGCGGCAACAATACTCTCAAAGGCGTTGAAACTTGCAAAAAAACTCGTTGCAAACAAAGAACGCAACGCAAAACAACTGCGCGCAAAAATCCTGAAATTGATAAAAACCGAGCCTTTAGCAAAAGTCGACTACGCGGAAGTCAGAAACGCTAAAACCCTTGCGAGGATAAAACGCATTGAAAAAAACAAAGCAATCATCGCACTTGCCGTGTTCATAGGAAAAACAAGGCTCATAGACAACGAAAAAATTTAACGCTTGTGAGCCAAATGATTCGCAAAATAAAGCTTGTAATGCGTTTCAATCAATTTCAAGGAAGCCTCTTGAATTTTCCTGCGAGAAGCCATCTCGCTAATATCCTCCGTTAAGCCTCCAAAACCGAATTTTCTCTTTTTGCCAGAGGCAAAAAGCGAAGAGTGTTCTTCCAAAAACTTTGCCAACGCTCGTCTCTTCTCCTTGTTCTTCTCAATTTTTTTAAAATTCTTCTTCAAAAGACTGAAGATTTCCAAGCTGTGCGAGTGCCTAACCAAAACAGGCAGCATTTTACCTGCCGTTGGGTTTTTAGGATCAAAACCTTCCACAAGCCGGTCAAGAGCAGCCTTGCTGATGGCATCATTCCTGTCGTGAATCGCGTTGGCAATACCGCTTGAATCATTAATTGCAAAAAAAACGCGCACCAGCTTAGACCTGCAGTCTTCTCCGCCAACTCCGTACAACCTGGAAAAAACATCCTTTTGTTTCCCGTCCCTCAAGGAACGGTACACGTGCCTTAATTTTCCCCCGATAATCCTTTTTCTAAAAGCATCCCGCTCCTTAGGCTTGCTTGAAATCAGTTCTGCAATTCCGACAACAGCATCAAGCGCTCGAACAGACGCGTCAGAATCAGTGTAAATCCTTTGAACAAGCCTGCCTGCAATGTCCTCCCGCAAATTCACAGGAGCCTCGCCTGCAAGCCTTACAAGGTTGGCAGAAGCCATTACCCTGCGAGAAAGGGAAAGACCAGGAGTTCTCCCCGCCTTATACTCCAACCGCTTGAAAGCCGTATCAACCTTCCTCTCCAGCGATTTATCAGTCAAACGACGCGAAGACCTTTTCAACAAACTCACTTCCAATCAAACAATAAAAAAATGGCAACCGCAGGTTATTAAAAGTAACAACCCGAACCAATTCAAGAAGAATCCTTAAAACTACAACCGCTAAAAACAATCAAAATTAGGAATACTTAATTAGCGGGTTTTTACATAACTTGTTTTGGTGGCTGTGACGAAACTGTCCCAGAACGAAGCCTTAAACAGCTCATGAGATACGAGGTAGCTACTGAGTCGCCTTTTAATTTTATTCCTCGACGCCTAAAACCAGCGTAGTCGGGTGAAACGTATACCACGCAAACCAAAACAAGTTTTCATGAACCAACTGCTCCAACTCTTCTCCCTGCAACTGGCCGTCAATTGCCTTTCCCTCAAAAGTCCACGACGACTTTGTTTGCCGGTCAAACAAAACCTCGCCGTCCCACGCCAACTCAAGCCCGAGTCCATCAGACGCAGTTCGCTTGAAAACCGCAACCTCGTCGCTTGAGGGATTCCTCAACACCACAATCTTTGTTTGTGCAAGCTCGTCGTTCAAAACAACAGGAAGCTTTTTTTCCACGAACGCCTTGAAAAAGTTGCCTATTGAAACACCGATAACCCGTTCCTTTGGATGCAAAACTTCACTGCGCGACTTTACCGGAAATATTATTCGCGAGTTTGTTTCATACGACCCGTACGGGTAAACCCCGTAAGGCCTGTCAAAACCCGTTTGCCTTGAAAGCACTTTTGTCTTTGGATGCGTTTCCTTCCACTGTCCCCACGCAACAGTTTGAAGCGGAATCCGCTTCAACTTCAAAGGCACAAGCGGGCCTACAACCGCCTGACCAGTTATTTGACTGTAATAAGTATCCGTTTTGCGGTCAAACATCACCAAATCCGATTGGTAAAGCTTTCCAGAAACCCCGAATTCCACCACCGAACCGTTAACGTTTCGGTCAAAGGCCATTCCGCTTCCGCAAAGCGGACAATAAGTAATTGCAACAGGAATAGTCTTGAAAACATCGTTCACTATTTCATGCCAGTCCATTATCTGCAACGGGTACGCCTTGGAAATTCCCTCCAATTCAAGCCCTAAAACAAGCTCGTCGTCTGAAAGCCAGTCCGCCTGGCTTGGAAAAACAAACTTAGGATTGTCAATGGACGGGATGCCGTCTTTGCCCGGGCCCCCGTCAAGCAACTCGTCCAAGCCAATTATGTGCCTTACCCCGTTGGTAACCATTACCTCCGGTTCAACCTCCGGCACGGGCGTGACAACCGGCGCGGAAACAGGCGGCATTTCAACTTCCTCCTCGCGTTCATAAGCCATCATTTCAGTTGGAGAGGGAACCGGCGTTAAAACCGCAGTTGGTTCCACAACCATCCTCCCCTTAATCAAGGTGGGAACCGGGTTTTCCCCAACGCCTTGACTTTGAAGACAACCAAGAAAAAAAACGCTTGCAAAAACCAAAAAAAGCAACTTAGACACCTGTTAAGCACCTCCCTCCAACAAACTGTCTATTTTTTCAGTTATTTCCTCTTCCAAAAGCGGGCCCAGCCTCTTTTCAACAATCACGCCAGAGGAATTTATGAAATAGGTAACAGGAGGACTCCTCACTTGAAAAACCCTGCGCGCTTGCGAGTCCGGGTCCAACAAAACAGTATAAGTTGCCCCCTGCGCTCTTGCAAAGTCACCTGCAACTTTCGCATCTTCCTGCAAGTTAATTGCCAACACGTCTATTTGCCCTTGACGCTTAACAAACTCTTTTTGAAAAGCCCTCATTTCCTCGGGACAAAACGGGCACCACGAAGCATAAAAGTTAACAATAAGAAGTTTTCCGCTGCCGCAAAAACCCGACAACGTCACGTTCCTGCCGTCAGTGGAAAAAAGAGAAAAATCAGTCGGAACCTGGCCGATTTTCAACCCCCGCTCAAAACTTAAATCACAAGCAGAAGAATCCGCCTCAACAACGCCTTGCCCTGTTTGCGGACCAGCCTGACTTGCAAGACACCCAGCTAAAAAAAACAATGCAAAAACCAGTGTCGCACCAACCCCATTCAAAAGAACAAAACCACCCACCGAAAAAAACGCCGGCAAACAAACGAACAACCGCCATAAAAAGCGCTTCTTCCTAAAACCTTTTCTTTATTCAACGTTCTTAAAACTTAGGTTTAAGGACTCATGGAAAAACTATTCGCGTTCGACATGGACGGCACGCTTCTGTCAGCGCGAAGCATCCGGGAACTTGCAAAATTCTTCGGGTTTAAACAACAATTAGAGCCATTGCTTGGAAAAAACTCAAAGGAATCAGCAGAAGAAATAGCCGGACTTTTAAAAGGAAGAAAAACAGCTGAAATCGAAACAGTAGCCTCTACCTTACGCTTTTCACAAAACGCACAAGAAGTGGTAAACGAAATTAAAAACCGCAACCACCGCGTTGTAATCATAACCGACGGCTACGACGCAGTAGCCCAACAAGTAGCCATGCGCTTGGGAGGCGTTGACGAAATAATATCCCTAAGGCTCTTAAGCATCGGCGGAAAAGTCTCCGGCGTGCAATTCCCACAAGCATGCTTTGAAGGAGACTACCCAACTTGGAAAGCGCGCGCCCTGAAAAACGCCTGCAGGGAACACGGGTTCAACATGAAAGACTGCGTTGCAATAGGAGACAACCAAGTGGATGAAAGCATGCTGAAAGTCGCAGGAACCGCAATAGCATACAAGCCTAAAACAAAAAAACTAGAGGAAATAGCCGACATTACAACAAACGACATGCGCGACGTTTTGAAATACGCTTGAAAAGCCCAAGTTTTTATTCCCAGAACTCTTTTACATTTTCAAATGGACGAACAAATACACAAGCCGCCTTTGAAAGAAGTGTGCCGGGAATTCCTTAAAATCGGGGCAATAGGATACGGAGGCCCCGCAATCCTGAGTCTTATCCAAGAAGAAATAGTCAAAAAGAAAAAATGGCTCTCTCAAAAAGACTTTTTGGAAGGACTGGCGCTATCACAAACAGTTCCCGGTTCAAGCAACGTCAACCTTGCAGCATACATCGGATACCGCTTGTGGGGAAAAAAAGGAATAAGCATGGTGCCGTTGTACTACATCTTTCCTGCCTTTATCTTAATGATAACCCTGTCGTTTCTATACCTTCAATTCGGACAACTACCATTCGTAAAAAGCATTTTTGAAGGGCTCGGCGCAGTAGTAGTAATACTCATACTAAAAGCCTTGTGGGACCTTGGCAAAACCTCGATTTCAGACTGGCTTACAACCGCAATAGCATTCGGCTCCTTCGGCGCGCTATACTACTTCAAAACCGAACTGTTAACCGTCCTTGTATGGAGCGCGATCGCAGGATTCTTCTTCTACTACCTGCGGCCCAGAAAATTCGGACTCAAACGCGAAATTCAAAAGAAAAAAGTTGAATTAAAATGACCCTGCCAAAAATAACAAGAAACAAAAAAGCCCTGACAGTCGCAACAATCGCAATAATCATCTTCCTGCTTTTGGGAAGCCCGGTTTCCATAAACATGGGAATCACCTTCTTCAAAATAGGCGCATTCGCATTCGGCAACGGGTACACCGCGTACTCGTTCATTCAAAAAGAAATAGTGGAAACAAACCAATGGCTCTCCATTAACGAGTTTGCCGACGGCATAGCCCTAAGCCAAATAACCCCCGGCCCGGTTTTAAACGTCGCCGCCTTTGTCGGATACAAGCAAGCAGGCATACTCGGAGCATTAATGGCAACAATAGGAGTATTCGCAGGACCCGTATTCATAATGTGGGCCTTTTTATCAGAAGAAAAAAAACTCCAAGACTCCCCCCTTGTAAACGCAGTATTCAAAGCACTGCTTGCCGCATTCATCGGCATGATAGCCTTCGTAATGATTTCAATAGCACAAACAACCCTTTTTGACCCCGCAACAAACCTCTTGGACTACCGCAAAGTAACCTTCGCAGCCTTCGCCGCAATCGCCCTTTTCCACTTCAAAACAAAAATAGCCGTGCTAATAGTGGCAAGCGCAGTGCTCTCCCTCATAGTTTTCGGAGTATGACCTGTTCAATGAAAAAAATCAAAATTACAAAAAAAGAAATCTACCCCTTAAACCTAAAAGAAGAAATTTACCCTTTCATAAAAGAAGGGCACATAAGAGGCGGAGGACTTGTAAAAGACCTTGTCCTTGGAATAAACGACGGGTTAGTATCCGTAGTAAGCCTGGTCTCAGGCGTAAGCGGCGCGGCAGTAGGAAACCAAACAGTCGTACTCGCGGGAGTTGCAGGCGCAGTTGCAGGCGCCTTATCCATGGCCTTTGGAACATACATCGCGCACAAATCACAAATAGAATTCTACAAAGAAGAGTTCAAACGCGAAAAAAAAGAAATACGCGAATTGCCAGACGTGGAAAAAGAAGAAATCCGAATAATTTACAAGGCAAAAGGCTTCAAAGGAAAACAATTGGAAAACGCGGTAAAAACGATTACCTCAGACAAAGACGTGTGGCTTCGGGTGATGATGCTTGAAGAATTAGGACTTGCAGAAGAAAAATTCATCGACTACAAGTTCGCATCAATAGCAATCGGCACGGCGTTCATAGTTGCATCCGCAATACCCATCATCCCCTATGTAATACTGCCTGCGCAAAGCGCCACCTACGCCTCCGTAGGAATAACATCACTAGCACTTTTCGCAGTCGGCGCATTCAAAACAAAATTCACACACAAGACCTGGTGGAAAAGCGGAATGGAAATGGTATTAATCGGAGCTGCAGCCGCAACAATCACATACCTTATTGGAGCGCTTTTTCAAGTCTAAAGCGCCCTTAAAAAAAAGCCTCAAGCTAAATGACCGCAGTTCATGTCCGACAAAACTTCTTCGACAGACAAAGCCTTACTGTAAACTTTGACTTCGTCGATTAAACCGTCGAAAAAGCTCCACCCTTGCCCTATCCAGACCTTTTGAATATTAATGTTCAAAGGGCTTGTTTTGGCAACACTCCATTGTTCAACCCCGTCAAGATAAGCTCGTGCAAAACTTCTGTCGTATGTTAACGCCACATGGTGCCATTGGTCAAAAGAAATAGGGTCCCCGTCGTAAAACGTAGACACTCCCGCGTCTTCGGGAAGCCAAAGCCACGCTTCCAAATGACGGAAAGGCTCGTGCCTGACCATTAAACGGTACGCGCCTGTTTTTTCCAAAATCACCCTTTGGCCAGTTGAACCACTGTTAATTTTTATCCAAGCGGAAATAGTAATAGAATCCGCAAGATCCAAACTATCCGAGTCAAGCACGTCAACGTAATCGTCGACTCCGTCAAAACTCAACCCTTTTCTAAATTTTCCCGCAGCCCACTTAGGACCAGTAAGCGTCCCGTCATTGTTGTTTCCAGAAGAATCTCTTGCCGTTGTACCGGTTCCCTCGTTAAAATTCCAAGAACCAA
>JBHHTN010000062.1:0-6469 GCA_046753405.1 Candidatus Micrarchaeia archaeon
CGGGTTTATCGGAAGGTTCGTATTCGTATAAGGTTTATGCTAATGATTCTGCGGGTAACTGGGCTGCGAGCGGAAATAGAACGGTGAACTTGGATACTACTAATCCGTCTTATTCCAATTCTTCAAAGAGTGTTTCAACTGGCGGGAATTATTCTTCGGTTCAGGCGTATCAATTCAACGTTACTTGGTCTGACGATTCACAGGTAAGCGAGGCGATTCTTGAATTCAACGGAACGAATTACACTGCTTCAAGTGATGGTTCTACGTATTACTACGAGTTTTCTTCTCTTGGCGCTGCCAATTACTCGTATCGTTGGTACGCGAATGATTCCAGTGGTAATTGGAATGCGTCTTCGCAGGAAAATTATTCGATTGTAACTGTGAGCGCGCCGTTGTCGTTGTATTTGAATGGCTCTCAAGAGGATTTGTCGGTTACAAGCGGTCAGACCACTAATGCTTCTGCCAACTCTAGTGTTGTGAATGTTACGCTGTACAGGAACGGTGCTGCGGTTTCAAATCCTGACATTGAAGTGCTTTCTGTTGGAACGTGGAATTATACTGCGTCATTTGGCGGGAATGAAAATTACTCTTCGAATGCGGTTACTCTTATTGTTACTGTTTCCTCTCCGCCTCAGATAGGTGAGGGCGGCACGGAGGTTTCGTCGTCGTCGGTTTCTTCGGGAGGGACGGCTAACTTGCCGTCTGTTCCTTCGCCTTTTGAGTCTATTACCTCCAGTGAAGAGGACAAAGGCATTGCCGTGAGGATTAGTAGCCCTGAAATTGTTACTCTTGCTCCCACTCCAATTGTAAAAGTGGTGGTTGAGGAGCCTGCGAGGGTTCTTGAGACTGTTGTGGATGATGAAAAAGTTTCAATTACAACAAAAAGGAAGATTACTGTTGTTGAATCTTCGCCTCCTGCGTCTGTTGCCGCAGGTGAAAGCCCGGCTGTAGTTGGAAGTACTGGGACTACGACGAGCACTGTTTCTGTTGTAGTTAGTAATAAGGGCGCTTACATTGACCGTGTTTTGGTTCGTGAAAAGCTTCCTTTGATTGTTCCGTTTCGTGGAAGTGATCCAAGTGATTATGCTGAAATAGAGTGGAATCCGAAGCCGGTTAGGATTGAAGAGGGCAGTGCGGTTGCTGTTTGGGAAGTGTCTGATTTGAAGACTGGAGAGTCGGTTCAATTTAATTACACGGTTAACCGTGAGGTTGCTGAGCGTGAGTTGAAGACTTTGGGGTCTACGCGCGTTAGTGTTGCGAAAGCTCCTCTTGTTTTGCCGGGCGGTGTGACTGTTGCTCCGTTTGTGCGTGAGGCGTTTGTGGATTTGGTGGAAGTTGAACCGGCAGTTTCTTTGGATTACCGGACGCTTTTTGCAACGCTGGTTCTTGCATCTGCAGCGTTGGCTGTTCTTTCAACTTTGATGAGGAAAAAGAAGATGCACGCGGTATTTGCTTTTTTGACTGATTATAAGCGTGAAGGTAAAAAAAAACTGAAGAAAACTAAAAAAAGATTGAAGCATAAGCGGAAGAGGCGTAAGCGCAAAGCTTGACGCGTTTTTATTGTTTTTTTTTGTAAAAAATTGTTTTAAATTTTTACGTGAGTTTTTTGCTTTTTTTTAAAGAAGGGTTTTAAGGGGTGTGAACAAAATGAAAAAGAACGTTGTAGTTTTGAATTTCAAGGTTTATGCTGAAAGTTCGGGCGAGTACGGGTTGCGTTTGGCTCGTGCTGCTGATTCTGTTGCAAGGCAGATGGGAAAGAGTGTTGTCGTTGTTCCGCCTGTTCCGGAGGTTGCAATTGTGTCGAAAGAAGTGAGTGTTCCTGTTTTTGCGCAGGCTGCGGATGCTAATCGTGCAGGTGCTTTCACGGGGAGTATTACTTTGGAGTCTTTGAAGGAGGCGGGTGCCAAGGGAACTTTGGTTAACCACTCTGAAAAGCGGGTGAAGCCTGAGGATGTTGAAGCGGTGGTGAATCGTGCGGGGGAGCTTGGGCTTGAAACGATTGTGTGTGCTGCTACGGTTGAGGAGGGCGCAAGGCTTGCCGCGTTTGGGCCTACTGCTGTTGCTGTAGAACCTCCTGAATTGATTGGTAGCGGGATTTCGGTGAGTACTGCGCGGCCGGAGATTGTTTCGGATTCTGTCAGGGAAATAAAAGCGGTTGGTGAAAACGTCTTGGTTTTGGTTGGTGCGGGAGTGAGCACGCCTGGGGATGTTGCAAAGGCCGTAGAGCTTGGAGCTGACGGTGTTTTGCTTGCAAGTGCTTTTGTCAAGGCTTCTGATCCTGAGGGGTTGTTGAAGGCAATGGTAAAAGAGTTTTAATTTGCGTGGTTTTTTTTTGGATGGCTCTTGTTTCGTTGAAGAGTTTGTTGTTAAAGGCTCAGAAGCAGCGTTATGCTGTTGGTGCTTTTAACGTAACCAATTTGGAGTCTGTTCAAGGCGTGGTGACAGCTTCGGAAAAACTTCGTTCTCCGGTGGTTCTTGCTACGTCTGAGAAGGCTATTGACTACGCGGGTTTGGAAAACTTGTTTTGCTTGATGGAAAATGCGGCTAAGTCTGCGGGCGTGCCTGTTGGCATTCACTTGGATCACGGCCGTGATTTTTTAAAAATAAAAAAGTGCATTGCAATTGGTTACTCTTCGGTGATGTTTGATTGTTCTGATAAGTCTTTTGAGGAAAATGTAAGGCTTACTAAGCGTGTTGTTTCTCTTGCGCGTAAAAAGGGGGTGAGTGTTGAGGCGGAGCTTGGTGTTATTGGGGGGGTTGAGGATTACGTTCGTACGCGTGGAGTAGTCTTAACTGAACCTGGTGAGGCAAGGGAGTTTGTGGAAAAAACGGGTGTGGATGTGTTGGCAGTTGCAATTGGAACTTTTCACGGGGCGTTCAAGTTTGCAGGTCGCGCGAAACTTGACTTTGAGCGTTTGAAGCTTATTAGGAAGGCGGTTAAGGTTCCGTTGGTGCTTCATGGGGCAAGCGGTGTTTACGGCGATGTGGTGCGGAAAGCTGAAGAGTATGGTGGAAGGTTTTCCGGCGTAGCGGGTGTTCCTGATTCTCAAATCAAGAAGGCTGTGCAAGGGGGAATTTCCAAGGTGAACACGGATACTGATTTGCGGTTTGCGTTTACCGGCGCGGTTCGCAGAGTCCTTTTTTTGAACAAGGCGGTGTTTGACCCGCGTAAAATTCTTGCGCCGGCGCGAGAGGCTGTTGGAAAAATGACTGCAAGGAGATTGAAGGTGTTTGGAAGCGTTGGAATGGCTTGATTTTTCACATTTTTTCTGGTTTTTGTATTCCCAACAGTCCAAGACCGTTTGACAAAACGTTTTTTGTTGCTCGTACTATTTTCAAGCGTTGGAATTGTTGCTGGTTTTTTGCTTGCAGTACGGGGTGCGAGGCGTAGAATGCGCTGAATTGTGAGGCTAGTTTTAGCAAGTAGTCGCATAGTTGTTGTGGGGAGCGGTTTTTGCACGCGTTTTCTATTATTAGTGGAAATTGTGCGATTGTTTTAACTATTTTTTGCTCTGCGTCGTCCAAAGCGTAATTGTTTTTTTGGGTGTCGGTGCGTTCTGCTTTGTTCAAGATGTTTTGTGCGCGTACAAGCGTGTACTGCAGGTATGCTCCGGTGTCTCCTTCGAAGCTTACTGCTTGTTTTGTTGAAAAGTGAATGTTTTTTTCCGCGCCTACGCGTAGTACTGCGAATTTCAGGGAGCCTTGGCCAACGGTTTGAGCTATGTGTTCTGTTTCTTGTTGGGAGTATTCGCCTTTGCGTTTTATTTCTTCTTTTGCTTTTTGTTTTGCCTCGTTCAAAACGTCTTCTAAAAGCAAGACGCTTCCTTTTCGTGTGGAGAGTTTTTTTCCTCCTTCTAAAAATATTAGTCCAAAGCCCAGGTGGCGGCATTTTTCAACATAGGGTCTTCCCAGTAATTCTAGTATTTTGAATACTTGCCTAAAGTGCGTGTTTTGCTCGCTTGCGGTGACGTATATGTTCAGGTCGAATTTGTGTTTTTTCCAGCGGTAGTCGGCAAGTGCCAAATCTCGCGTTGAATAAAGAGTCGTGTTGTTTGACCGCAGTATTATCAGGTTTGACAGTTTTGAGTGGTTTTCGAGGTCTGCTACCACTTCTTCTTTTTCGTCTTTGAAAGCAATTTTTTTGTCCAAGGCTTCTTGCACTATTTTTTTTGATGTTTCAACAAGTGTGCTGTCAAAGCATTCTTCGTCGAATTCAACGTTTAGTACTTCGTAGTTTTTTCTAATGGGTTTCAGGCTCATGTTTCTGACTTTTTCCAATAGTTTGGTTGTTGACTTGTCGCCGTTTTCCATTTTTTCAACTATTTCGTTTGCTTTTTGCTTGAGTTTTTCGTCGGCTTCGATTTTTTCGTTGATTTTAACGTAGTATTCGAGGAGGTCTTTTTCGTCTTTTATTTTTTTTTCTCCGAATTCTTTTACGGCGAGCATGAGTTTTGCCACTTGCATTCCTGCCTCGCACAAGTAATTGGAGGCAGTTGTTTTGTAGCCGCAGAAGTCTAAGAGTTTTCTTATGGAGTCTCCGAGTATTGTGGAGCGTATGTGTCCTATGTGCAGGGGTTTTCCCACGTTTGGGGATGAAAAGTCTATTATTGCGGTTTTTCCTTGTCCAAAATCGTTTTTTCCGAAGTTTTCTTCTTGTGATTGCAAGAGTGTTTGTTGGAAGAATTTGTTTGAAAACTTGAAGTTGAGGTAGCCTTTTTCGGCTTTGCAGCTTGAAACAAGCTGGTTGTCTTTTATGTGTTTGTTTATTTGTTCGCAGAGTTTTTCAGCTAGTTTCACTGGATCGGTTTTTTCTTTTTTTGCGAGGGAAAAGCATACGGGACTGCTTGCATCTGCCTGCGTGTTGTCGGGAGCTGGGGAAACGGGAATCTTTTCAGTACTTTCTGCTGATTTTGCAATGAGTTCCTGCACTTGCCTTTGAGCTGCGCAAAAAGCGTTTTCTTTCATTTTACTGTCTCGCCTTTGGGGGGAAAACCTCTAATATTTTTATAATTTTCAAATCGTTGAGTAGAAACGTTTTTTAACTGAGTGATTATTAAGTTGAAATTGTTTTAAATAATAGTATTCGTTTAACCCGCCAGGATGCGTCGCGCAGTTTTTTTTTGTTGGAGCCTTGCCAACGTTGTATAACTTACGGAGTTTGAGTTGTAATTGAAAAAGTTCTTGAAGATTTTTACTTGTAATGAGTGTGCTTATTCGGGAGGCGGCACTTTTTGCCGCAAGTTGAACAAGCACATTGACCTTGGCAAGCAGGCTTGCAGTTTGTTAATGTTAATTTGAAGATGAAATGGATTTGTTGTCTTTTGTTGAAAAGCCCACGTGGCGAGAGTTTTTGGTTGACTTGGTTCAATCGAACCAGATGGATCCGTGGGATATTAACCTAGTGGAAGTTGCAGACAAGTATTTGCAGAAGGTTCGCGAGCTTCAAAGCGTTGACTTGCGACTTCCGGCAAACGTCATTCTTGCGTCGGCTCTTCTTCTGCGTTTTAAGGCGGATGCGTTGAAGCTTGAAGAAGATGACGAGTTGGAGGACGCCGTCGAAGAGTTCACTCCGTTGACGGATGAGGAAATTCCAAGTCTTGTTTTTAGAGCGAACCTTCCTCGTCAGCGAAAGCTTACTTTGCAGGAGTTATTGGTGGCAGTTGACCAGGTGATGAAGCAAGGGCCTCGCAAGATTCCTTTGAAGGTTGCTGCACAGCCTTTGAATGTTGAACTGCCTCAGCAGAGTATTCACGAGCGTATTGCGGAGGTGTATGCCAAGGCGTTTTCTGTAAAGGACGCGGAGAACGTGTTGTTGTTTTCAGCACTTTTGAAGGAAAAAACTGCTGAAGAGTTTGTGTTTAACCTTCTTCCAATCTTGCATTTGGTTCAAGAAAACCGTTTGCTTGCCTGGCAGGACGAGTTGTTTGGTGAGATTTTCATTAAAATCGTGGATGTTGGTGGAGGTCGACTTGTGCCTTCGGGTGCGAGCGTTTGAAGTGGGAAGGGTCAGACTTAGTTTTTTGCAATACTGCAGATTTGCGTTAAGTCGTTTACCCTGTAGTTGCTTTCAAGGTCTTTGTTGTAGGCGTGTGTTACAAGTGCTATTTTTATTTTTGCACTTTTTGCTGCTTGCACGTCCAGGTAGCTGTCGCCTATGTACAGGCAGTTTTCTGGAGCGCGGTTGAGTTCTTTCATTGCTTTTACAAGTACGTCGGGGGCGGGTTTTGGGTTTTCAACGTCGTCGCTTGACACGATTGTTTTAATGCCGTCTAGTTCTAGTATTTTCAACAGTTTTATTGTAGTGTCGCGGGGGTTGTTTGTTGCAATTGCCACGTCGAAGTCTTCCTGCAGTTTTTTCACGGTTTCAACAGCGTTTTTTGCCGGTTTTATTAGGATTGGCATGTATACTTCGCGATATGCATTTCTTGAGTATGCCACCAGTGTTTCTACTAGTTTGTCGTTGTCTTTT
>JBHHTN010000063.1:0-6422 GCA_046753405.1 Candidatus Micrarchaeia archaeon
GCTAACACCTTGTCGGCACGGTTGAAGGAGCTGGAACAAATAAGTGCAATAACCAAAATAGTGTCAGTAACCGACAAGGGAAGAAGCGCTGTTGCCTACAAAATCACGCTTCAAGGCACAAAGGCCCTGCAAATTTCAAAAAAATACGAAGTTGAACTCTCGAAATTTCTCCACGAACCAGAGGGATAAGACGTGTTTAGGAGATTGTCGAGAACGACAAACCTAAGACTATAGGATTATGTTATATGCAGGAGGAGAGATTTGAACTCTCGAACCCCTAAGGGAGGGGCTCTTAAGGCCCCCGCCATTGACCGGACTAGGCGACTCCTGCGTGTTGTATGAAACAATGATTGGAGTGTTAAAGACTTTTTAGCTTGCGCTTTTTTTTTTCAGCCCAAGGAGCGGTATTGCGCGGCGTAGGAGTTTACTTGAATTGGGTACAACTTGTTTCCTGTTCCAACGTAGTGTGCAAGCAAGCAGTTCATGTCTCCTGCAGGCGAGCACCCGCGTCCGATGGCTCGTCGGCCGTCGAGGCCGTTTGCCAACAAGTTCATGGTGCACTTTGCCTGCAATTCTTGCGTGTAAAGCACGCGGTTGCTTACAGTCTGGCCTTTTGGAGGCTTGCCGCAACCGGTGAAGATTCTTCCGCGGGTGCCAAAACCGCTTTCTTTTGTTGCAATTGCCGCAGTGTATGCTACAAGGTCGTAGCCTTTGTAGCAGCGGGATCCGACTCTTTCCTTTGCAAGCTTGTCAAGAACGGGCAGCCACTTGCGGTACGTTGACGCGTATTTTCCTCCCAAGCGGAAGCCTTCGGTTTTCATTTTTTCACAGCCTTGTGCCGGCGCAGAACCGCCGCCTGTCACGCTGGTGCCGCAGCTTCCTCCGGGTACTTTTAGCACTTGGCCTATTTTTATTGAACTTGACGGTCCAAGGCCGTTTGCTTGTTTTATGCTTTCCGTGTCAACGCCGCATTCTGCGGCAATTTCGCTTAACAACTGCCCTTTTTTGAAAGTGTAGTAAACAACGTCGCTTTTAGCACCGCTTCCGCAGGCCTTGCAAGACTCGCTTAAAGGACCCCCAGTGCAAATGCAAACCGCGCTTGCACTTGAAGCGAGCAACACTAGGCTTATTGATGCGAGGATCAGCAAGGGGACGGGGCTTTTCATAATAGTTTTTTGTCGCAATTGCTTGTTTTAAAACTACTCTTTTGAAGACGGCTTTTTCAAGAAAGACAAAAAGGCAGTGTGGGTTATTCCTTTGGTTTGAGGCCGGCAGCCGTGTTCTCGTACAAGCAGTTGTCGAGCGTTGACTTCAAGTGTTTGAACGTGTTTGAAGCCAAGTTTTTCGCCTGTTAAAACAAAGGTTTTGACTTGTTCGACGTTTGGCAAGTATCCTACTGTGAATCCTTTTTCCTTCAACGCGTCAAAGGCGTTTGGCAAAGCTTTTTCGGCGTTTGCCAGGTCAAGGGTTACCAAGTCAACGTTTTTTTCGTCGATTCGGTCAAAAACGTTTTTTTCCTTTACTTCCACGACTTTTTCCAAACCCGTTTTTTCAATGTTTTTCCTTGCAATTTCCGCGAATTCCCCGCGTATTTCATAGGAGTACACTTTGCCTTTTGGCGAAACCAAGTTTCCCAAGTAAACCGCGAGCCATCCGCTGCCGCTTCCTGCGTCAACCACTTTGTCGCCGGATTGCACTCCGCAGAACGCGGAAATAAACGCGGCGTCCTTTAGTGTTATTACCTGGGGCCCACGGTGCAATTTCTTGTACTTTGAAACAGGGAACATGAATTTGAAAACTCCTTCTGTTTGCCAATTTTGGCAACTATTAAAACAATTCACAAACATAATATTCTTTTCTGCAAATTCTATTATTCTTTTGAAAATGCCTCAGTAGCTCAGCCTGGTTAGAGCGCCTGTCTTGTATTCGGCCCTTTTTCTTTTTAAAAAAAGAAAAAGCGTCGACGGAAAAAGAAAAAGGTTTAGCACCCAAAAAGAAAAAAGCGAAAGTCGGCGCCCGAAAAGAAAGAAAATGTTTTTTTTCCAAATCAAGAAAACAGGAGGTCGTGAGTTCAACTCTCACCTGGGGCTTTTTTATTTGCAAAAAAACAAAAAAGAAAAGAGTTGATTTAAGCAAAATGTCCGAGCACGTTTTCAGTATTCCCTCCTCGTCGGTGAAAGAGTTGAAGAAAGTGTTGTCAGCCGATTCAATGGCGGAGAACTCTTTTGCAAGAGTAGGGTACGCTTTGCGCGAGGCAAAGGCTTTGGGTTTGGAAGGAGACCGTCAATTACTCTTATTTTCCTGTGAAGACGAGCAAAAAGCAAAGTCTTTGGTTGAACGCTTGACGCAGGTGCCCGAGGCAGAGGAGTTAACGGAAAAAGACAAGCGCGAGGCAGTGAAGAAGTTCAACGAAGAAGGACAAGACGCGGCAGAAGGCTTCGGAAGCATTTTCAGTTGACTGTTATAAGGCCTTGAGGGCTAAAGATGCATTTTCGCACAACGCTTAATTTGTCACTATTTCTGCTTCGTCAAAGTCGGTTAAGCTAACAACGGGTTTTCCCCTAACTGTTTCTACGGTGAAGTTGCCGTTGTGGAGGTGTCCGTGTATTATTCCTTCTTTTGAAAGTTGTTTTTCTATTTTTTTTGTCTTTCATTGTTCTCCGTTTTGCAGTTTTGTTATTGCTTGTGCGATGTCGCCTTGGCTTTCATCGAGTGCTTTTTGCGCTTGTTCTTTTGAAACGTTTGCTTGTTTTGCCACTAAGTCCGCGTCTGTTTCTGGTTGTTCTGCAGGTTGCTTTTGCGGGTCTTCTAGTTGTTCAGAGACGTTTCCTGCAACTTGAAAGGTTTTTTGTCCTTGCATTTCAATCATGGTTACCTGGGGGTTGTCTACAACGATTTTGGAGCCGTCTTTTTTTTCGATTGTTACTCGCGAGGCGTCTACTGGAGAGTTTTTGATTCCCATTTGCGCCATGATTTTTTGCATTTGTTTTGGGTTCATTCCCGGCATCATTTTTTTGAAAACACCTTTTTGTAATTTTTATGAATTTTTGTGGGGCTTTGGTTTTTTTATACTATGGCCTCTTTGAGTTTTTCATGGCTTGGTATGTTTTTGCGTTTATTGCAATGTTTTGTTTTGCGGCCTCTGCTTTGTTGTTGAAGTTGGTGGCTTCCCAGCCTTTTTCTTTGCAGCGTTTGGCCGACCCCTCTTTTTTGGTTGTGTTAATTCCGCAAGTTTTGGTTTCTTTGCTTGGGGCAATAGCGCTTTACTTGGCGATGCAGCAGTCCGAGGCACGGGTTGGGCCGGTGATGGCAATTGCGAGCCTTAACATTGCTTTGGTGGTTGTTGGGGACTACTTTTTTTTCGGGGAAGCCCTTGCTTTGAAACAACTAGCTGCCATAGGCTTGGCGCTTGTGGCAATATTGATTTTAGTTTTGTGAAAACCTTCTTCAGTGTATTTCAAGTGCTTCCAGTTCGGATAACAGGTTCCAGATCATTGTTCTGGCGTGCATTGGCATGTTGATGTCGTTTGAGATTTCGTCTAATGCATAGATTGCGCCGCTTATTGCGGTGTTTATGTCGGATGTGTCCGAGAGCCTGTCTTTTGCGCGTTGAATGACGTTGCGGACGTTTTTTGGAATTGACGTGTCTTCGAGTAGCATGTCTATTGACTCGGATATTTTTTCAATGTCTTTTTTTACGTCGTTCATCGTGTCCGATCACTTTGGTTGTGTTTTTTTTTCCTTTGTTGTTGAAATTGTTTTTTAGAGTTGTTTGAAAGCTTAGCGGAAAAAAAGTTTTTTTTTGACTGTTTTATTTTTTGGTTTTTTTTCTTTTTAAAACCTGCTTGTTAGGAACAAGTGTGTTTTTTGGATGGTTTTGTGCAGGTCAAGGTTCAAGGCGGGGTTGTTCATCACGTGTTTTTCTACAAGTGGCGAGAATAGGCCTACTAATGCAATGTTTCCTATCAGGTGGTAGAATGTGAATGGTATTTGTCCCATTATGGTGACTAAGAGGGGTTGGTTGAATTGCAGTCCGAAAAAGTACGCGGTTACAGCGTCGTAGAACAAGGTGCCTGTTAGTGCCAGTCCAACGTAGCGTGCTCTGCTTGTTTTCGGCTTTTTGAAAAAGCTTGTTGCTGCAGCTCCTATTGCTCCGTAGGCAAGGGCAGTGTATATTGTCCAAAGTCCCGCGCGGTTCATTACAAGGTCAAGTGCTATAATGCTTGTTGCGCCGAAGAGGAATGCTAGGTGTTTTCCGTATTTTTTTGAAAGGGGCAGGATGAATGTCATTACGGGTTCAATGTTTGGAAGGGGTATTGAGGCCATGCGGAAGAGTATGCATAAGGCCAGGCTTAGGGTGAATTTCAGCGTTCCTGTTGCTTTTTTGATTGTTTTAGCCATTTTTTTTTACTCTTTGAATTCTAGTAGTGTTTTTTCTATGACTTTTTTAACTTTTTCTGGTTCGTAGGAGAGTTTGATCAGCGTGGTTTGTCCTCTCACTCCTTTGCCTGAGTGCAGTGTGTTTATCAATCCCAGGTTTTCCAGGTCGTTTAAGTATTCTCGGTACCAGCGGGAGGTTCTTGCTTGTTTTCCCATTCTGCGGACAATGGAGCGGTATCGTTCGTATACTTCTCCGCTGAAGTAGAACCGGTCTCCGTTTTCTTCTACGAGTTTTTTGTAGCGCGTGTCTTTGGATAGAATGGCGATTGCTAATAGGAGTATTTGTTGTTGTTCGGGCAAGGTGGAAATGACTTCGAATGCCTTGTCTTCGTCTGCTGCTTTTCGTGCTTGTTCGACTTCTTCGTCGGTGATTTTGCTTGCTTTTTTTTCAGCCAGTTCCCCTGCTTTTTGAAGCAGCAGTAGCGCGTATCTTGCGTCTCCATTTTCGCTTGCGGCAATTGCTGCTGCAAGGCTTATTCCGCTTGCTTGTACCATGGTTGTTTTTTCAAAAGCGTTTTTGATTCTTTCTTTGAGTATTCCTTGCAGTTGTTTTGAGTTGTAGGGTTTGAAGACGAGTTCTTCTTCGCAAAGAGAGCTTTTGCTTCGCGAGTCCAGCCTTCTTTTGAAGTCGACTTTGTTGCTTATGCCGATCATTGACACGCTTCCTTTTTTCAAGTCGTCGTTTGCGCGTGTTAGGGTGTAGACGAGGTTGTCGAGGTCTTTGACCATGTCCACTTCGTCAAGTGCGAGGATCAGGTGTTTGGGGGCGGTGTTGTCTGCGTTGCCTTCTACCCAGTCCAACGCTTTTTCGTATAATACTGCGAATGAGTAGCCTGTTTTTGCAAAGTTTTCTTGGAGTTGGCACAAGGCTTTTTGCAGTATTTTATATCTTGAATCGTAAACGCGGCAGTTTAGGTATATGGGCTTGATGTTTTCGCGTTTTTCGTTTTCCAATTTTTGCAATACTTTTTTTGTTGAAGCGGTTTTTCCCGTTCCCACGCCTCCGTAGATGAACATGTTTTTTGGCTTTTGGTTTTTGAGTGCGGGAAGCACGCTTGTCATTATCTTGGTTATTTCTTCTTCGCGGTAGGGTAGGTGGTCGGGAACGTAGTGCGGGGACAGGGCTTCCTTGTTTTTGAAAATGCTGTGTTTGTTCATTAACTCGCTGAAAGAAGGCATTTCTTTGAACCCACCTGTTTTGTAAGAAAAGTTTGAAGTTTTTCAAGTTCTTTGGGACGTTATCTATGGATGGTCATTTAATAAAATGCTTTATCCTTGTTGAGGGGGTTTGCGTCCGCGTTCTTGAATGGAAGCTTTTAAATAATCTTCTTGATAAAAATTTGTGTTTGGAAGATTTTTGTTAAAAAGGTGATTTTAGGGCAATGGGCGTGTTTTCTAATATTTCAAAGGTTTTAGGGCTTGGAAAAGACCTTGACATTGACGAGTTTATGACTGCGTCTGATGCTGAAGACGTTGATGTAATGCATGAGGCGGCTGATTTTTACGTGAAGCCCATTGCCTTGCAGTCTGAAAGTGATTTGGCCATAGTTGAAGAGGAGTTGAACGCAAAAAACATTGTTTTGTTGAATATTTCTCCGGTTTCTCGCAATCCTGCTAATTTGAAGGCTTTTGTTGACAAGTTGAGGACTTTTGTGGTTTCAGTAAACGGTGACATTGCGCGTATTGACGAGGACAAAATTTTGCTTACGCCTCAAAAAGTGAAGATTGTCAAGCGAAGGCGTGCTTGAAAAAAAAGCTTTTTTTTTCCTTTTCGTGAGTTACTCTTTTTGGGTGTTTTGTTTTTAGCGGTTTAGACTCCGGGGGGAGGGTTTGTCTTTCTCTTTTTTTCGGGGTTAGAATAAAGGGTTTTTTAAACTTCTTTTCAATTGTTTTATTTGTAGATTTGAAATGCTTTTGGATGACAATGCTTTTGATTGCAAGCTTACTCCTGAAATTGCCCTTGGAATAATAAATGACTCGCT
>JBHHTN010000064.1:0-6390 GCA_046753405.1 Candidatus Micrarchaeia archaeon
GTATTTTGGGATCCATGCCATTACGAATTGTCCGGGTTGTGCGTCAATATGCGCGTTGAATTCAAAGGTTTTCACGCAATCCGTTTCTTTTGTGACTTTTGAAATTTTGAGGGCTTGGTAAAACGCGTTCATTTTTTTTCGCCTAAAACTTTTTTTTTGTTTATTTGTGTGCTTTTCCTTGGAAGTCGGAAATTTTTTTGTATCCTTGTTTTTTCATGAATTCGGATAATTCGTTGCTTGTTTTTTTGAAGGCGTCGATTCCGCGGTAGTGTGTGGCCGAGCCTATTCCTACTGCGCTTGCGCCTGCAAGAATCATTTCCGCGGCGTCAGAACCGTCGGTGACTCCGCCTGTGCCTATTAGGGGTATTTTTGTCGCGTTAAAGGCGTCGAATACGCATCTTAGGGCTACTGGTTTGAGTGCGGGTCCGCTTACTCCTCCGAAAACGTTTGTCAGAATTGGTTTTCCTGCCTCGGCGTTTATTGCAATGCCGCTTAGGGTGTTTGTCGCGGTTATTCCGTTTGCTCCTGCTTTTTCAACTGCTTTTGCCACTTGTCTGAAGCCTTGAGGGTGAATGTTAGGCGATAGTTTTATGAAAACGGGTTTTGTTGAATGTTTTACTGCTTCTTTTGTTGCTTTTTCAGCGGCCTTGGCGTTGCATGCAAAAGGGGCTCCGTATTCGGCGTCAACGTTTGGGCAGGAAATGTCTATTTCGATTAAGTCGGGGTTTGCATTGCACAGGGTTGTGATTATTTTTTTGAAGTCTTTAAGGTTGCTGCCCATAACGCTTGCAATTGCAGGAGTGCGTGTTTTCTTCTTGTATTTTTCTATTTCAATTGCCTGGTATTCCGCGCCAGGGTTTGGAAAGCCCATGGCGTTTAAAAGGTAGTGCTTGTTTGCAATCAAAGTCGGGTTGTCGTGGCCTTTTCTTTCTTTTGTGCCGACTGATTTGAAGGTTACTGCGCCGGCGCCGTTTTGTGCAACGCGAAAGAGGGTTTCAGCGTCCAATCCCAGGATTCCCGAGGCTAAAATTGTCGGGTTGGATAGTTTTACCCCGCACAAGTTGACATTTAAGTCTGGTTTCACAGCATTTGTGCCTCTGAAAATTTCGTGAAGTGTTTGTCTCCTGTTATTATTTTGCACTTGTGTTTTCTTGCAGTTGCAAGGATTATCGCGTCTGCAAGGCCGAAGCCGTGCGAGGCCTTGATTTTTGACGCGTCCAAGGTTGTCTGCCTGTCCACATCGATTAATTCGCAACGCGCAAGCAGGAAGTTTTTCTTGTCTTCGGCTTCATCGGACGCGCTTTTCAAGTACTTGGTGTAAACTTCAAACAAATTCACCTGAGAAATCAACACTCGCTCGCCGGATTCCAGCAAGCGGCGCACCTTAGCGCCTTTTTTGGTTCCGAAGAAGTATTCGAACCATCCGTAGGAGTCAATCAAAACGGTCATTTTCGTCCCTCACGTCCGAAAGCGAAAAAGGCTTGGTAGTGCCAAAAAGGCTTTTTTTTGCAAAGTGGCTTGCAATTATGGCGTTCAATTCTTCCGACAACTTACGGACGGAACCGCGTTTTTTAACCGCTTCTTTGACCAGTAATTCGTACAAGTCGTCTCTCAGAATAACTGTTGTTTTCAAAACTAACCACCTATTTTGGCCATCTAAATTATATGGTTAAATGTCTTTTTAAACCTTATTGTTTTGGGGATAATTTTACTGCTCCGTATTTTTCATAGTATTCGACCCATGCTTGGTTGATGTCTTGCGGCAATTTTTTTTTGATAAGTGAGAACAGCTGGGTCATGTTTATTATCGAGTGGGTTTTAACGTTGAATTTGTCTTGCAGGTTTTGCACCGCGCTTTTTTCGTCGACTTTTTCCGCGTTGCCGTTGAGTTCTTGCCTGTCGATTCCGATTACTATTCCGACGATTTTGTGGTCGAATCCTTTCAGCTTGTTGAATGCCACGAGTTTGGCTTCTCCGGTTGTAATTACGTCGTCTACGACGAGTATTTTTGCACCGGGTTTGAGGTATTCTGCCCCAACTACCATGCGGTCGCGTTTGTCTCCGTATTCCTTGATTTCCTTTCTGTCGTATAGGTATCTTTTGTTTAATCCGTAGTACTCGTACAATCCTTCGCAAGTTAGTGCTGCAAGGTTTATTCCTTTGTAGGCCGGTCCGAACACGAAGTCAAAGTCTTCCAGTTGGTTTGTGTCAAGGAGGTTTTTGACCAGTGCCGAGTAAAGCTTTTTGAGTTCCACAAGCGATTCGGCGTCGGTCAACGCGCCTATTGAAATGAAGTTTGGCGACATCCGTCCGCTTTTGAATTTGAAAAAGTCGTTTTTTGAATTCGCGATTTTCAAGGCGCCTTTTTTCTTGAGCAATTCAAGCATTTGTGTTGCAAGTTCTTCCCGTGAAGAGGCAGTCACGTTTTTTTTCCACCTTTTTTCATTTTGTTCGTTTTTGGTAAGCGCTCCAGGCTTCTTTTTTGTATTTTTCAGCTGTTTTTCCAGCGTTTTTTGCTTGTGTTATTCCTCTTCCTACGATTATGCAGTCCGACCCGTTTTTTATTGCAAGGTTTGGTGTGCAGTACTGTTGTTTGAGCCCGTCGCTTTTTGGCGAAAATTTTATTCCAGGCGTGATTATTGGGAAGTTTGCTGAAGCGTTTTTTGAAAGTTTTTTCAATTCCTTTGGATTCGAGCCGTTTCCGATGAATCCTGCTGTGAAGCTTGCGTGGTTTTTGCCCATTTGAACGGTTTTTTTCATGTATTGCTCGTCCAAAAGGTTTTCTTTTGAACTCATTTGCGCCAAAAGAAGGGCGCCGCGGGGCTTTTTGAATTTTTTTTCTTTTACTGCCGCTTCAAGCCCTTGTATTACTCCGTCTCCAGGGTTTGAGTGGGCGGTTACAAGGTGCGCCCAGTCAACGATTTTGTAAACCCCGCCTTCGTATTGAAGTTTTACCGTGTTTCCGATGTCGGCAAATTTTCGGTCTTCAAAAAGCAGGAAACTGTGCTCGTTTGCCAGGTCTTTGAGTTCGCCAATTAGGCTTGGGGAAAAATCGGTTATTGCGTCGATATGGGTTTTCAACACGGCCATTTCATTACCCGTTTGCCTTGCGATTTTCAATAAGTCGGTGCTTTTGGTGTAGTCGGCTGCAATGCAAAGGTTGCTTTTTTTTTCGTCCATGAGCAAGAGCAGTTTTTTTGCCGCGGGGTTTTTGCATTTGCTGACTCTGTCGCTGTAAGTATTTTTCGTCCTAGCGTGGAAGTTGTCGGTCATTTCCTTTGCGCCCTTTTTGAAAAGTTTTTATTCAAACAAGAATTAGATAAATATAACGTCTTTGGTTGTAATAAAACCGTTTCTTGCCTTGGCGCGTTTTCCGAGGTTTTAGATAACAATAAAAACCTGGTTTGCTCTTATATTAGTTGTATTTGAGTGGGAGAGTTTTACGTGTTTACCGTTCCATGCTTGGGCGGCTTTTTGTTGACATTATTTTTGCGCGAACACTTCTTGTTACGCGTGTTTTTAAAAAAATGAAGTTTAAAGGTGGTTTGAACAAATGTATCCTCCTCAGTCTGCTTACGATAGGGCGATAACCGTTTTTTCTCCTGATGGGCGGTTGTTTCAAGTAGAGTACGCTCGCGAAGCGGTTAAGACGGGAAGCACAAGCATAGGTCTTGTGTCGAAAGACGGCGCGGTTTTAGTTGCGCACAAGAGGATTTCTTCGAATTTGATTGTCGGGGAGTCCCATGAAAAAATTTTTACGATTGACACGCACTTGTTTGCGTCTTCTTCGGGGCTTGTGGCTGATGCCAGAAAACTTGTGGACTTTTCGCGGCTTGAGGCACAGAAGCACAAGCTGACTTTTGACGAGGTCATTCCGGTTGAAATGCTTGCAAAGCTTGTGGGAGACCACATTCAGTTTTACACGCAGTACGCGGGGGTGCGACCTTACGGGGTTTCTCTGCTTGTTGCAGGAATAAACAGCAAAGGAAGCCAAGCGCAGTTGTTTGAAACCGACCCCTCTGGAGCGTTGTTTGAATACAAGGCCGCTGCAATCGGTTCCGGTAAAAAAGAGGTTGAAGACTTTCTTGGAAAAGAGTACAAGGACGATTTGTCGACTTTGGATGCTATAAAGCTTGCATTGAAAGCGTTGAAAAAAGTTGTTGAGGAAAAGCTTTCTTCCAAAGTGGTGGACATTGCCGTTGTGGACAAGGCAACTGGAAAAGTGAGAGTTTTGTCCCAGGATGAGATTGCAAAGCACTTGGGTTGATAAAAGAACCATTTTTCTTTGGATTTTGAAATGAGCAGTATTGAAAACACGATTATAGCCCGGTTGGAGAAGGAGGGAAACAAGTTTGAAATTCTTGTTGACCCCAAGCTCGCATATGATTACAAGACGGGATCGCGAAAAGAAATTGAAAACGTTTTGATTGTAGAGGAGGTTTTCAAGGACGCCAAGAAAGGTGACAGGGCCTCTTCGGTGACATTGAAGAAGTTTTTGGGAACAGATGATGTTTTGGAGGTTGCAAAAAGAATTTTCGCCGAGGGCGATCTTCAAATTACGACCGACCAACGCCGTAAGGCGGTTGAGGACAAGCATGCAAGGATTGTGGCGTTGATTGCCCGCAACTGCTGGAACCCTCAGACGAAAACGCCGCATCCTCCAATGCGTATTGAAAACGCGATGCAGCAGGTAAGGTTTCATGTTGACCCGTTCAAAAGCGCGGAAGAACAAGTTCCCCGGGTGATTGAAAAGATTCGGGAAATCATTCCCATTAGCACGGATCAAATTAAAATTGCGGTAAAACTTGAACCCCAGTTCGTAGGACGCGGGTACGGTTTGTTGAAGGAGTATGGTCTTTCAAAAGAAGAGTATGCAGGCGACGGTTCTTTGATGGCTGTTTGCGAGATTCCCGCGGGGATTCAAGGGGAGTTTTACGACAAACTAAACAAGTTGACAGGCGGAACAGTTCAAACAAAGCTGTTGTGATAACTTTTTCCCGTTTTCTTTTGAAATTTTTTTTGGGAAAAGAAATTGCGCTTGAAATGTTTTTGAAATTGGAAAAAAAAAGGATGTGTAAAATATATATGAGTGAATTGGTTTTGCCAGGAACTTTTGTGGTTGACAAACCCATGAGGGTGGAAGGCACGTTTGTTGAAAAAAACAAGACTTTTACAAGCGTTATTGGAATGTTGCGCGACGGTCGTGTGATTCCTTTGAAGGGTTACTACGTGCCAAGGCTTGGAGACTACGTCATTGGCGTTGTGAGCGAGATTCGCTTCAGCGGTTTTGAGGTTGACTTGAATTCGCCTTACCCGGGAAACATTAGTGCGAGGGACACTCGCGAGGCTTTTGAAGTGGGAGACGTTGTCTCTGCAAAGGTGAGGGCGGTAACCGAAGTCAACAAGTCGGATTTGATTGAACCGAGGAAGTTTTGGGGCGGCAGGTTGATGGAAGTTGAAAGCGTCAAGGTTCCTCGTCTTATTGGTCGTAACGGGAGCATGCTTGATATGTTGAAGACTTATTGCAAGTGCGATGTTTTCGTTGGAAAGAACGGCAGGGCGTATTTGAAGGGTGGAAACGTTGCCTTGGCGGAAATGGCTGTTTTGAAGATTAGTCGCGAGTCTCACTTGAGGGGTTTGACTGACAGAATGAAGCACTTTCTTGAAAAAGAGTCTTCAAAAACGATTTGAAATTTGTATAATGAAAGGTGTAAAAAAATGACTGGAGAAAAAAAACTCATTGTTGACGGAAAACGTCTTGACGGGCGCGGTTTTGACGACTTGCGTCCATTGAAAATAACCGCGGGTGTTTTGAAAAAGGCACGTGGTTCTGCAATGATTGAATGGGGGAAAAACAAGATTGTTGCCGGCGTTTACGGCCCGCGCGAGGTGTTTCCAAAACACTTGTCCAACCTTTATCGCGCGGTTGTAAGTTGCCGTTACGCCATGGCCCCGTTTTGTTCAAGTGAGGAACACGGTAGAATGGGTCCTAACAGGCGTGCCAACGAAATTGGAAAAGTTGCAAAACACGTTTTTGAAAACGCGGTTTTACTTGAGCAGTTTCCACAGACTACTATTGACATTTCCATGGAAGTGCTTCAAAGTGATGGTGGTACGAGGGTTTCGGGGATTACTGCTGCCGCGGTTGCTTTGGCTGACGCGGGAATTCCTTTGAAGGACGTTCCGTGCGGGATTTCAATTGGTAAGGCAGACGGCCAGCTTGTTGTTGACCCGGACAAAACTGAGGACAACCAGGGTGAAAGCGACATTCCAATGGTGCTTTCGCTTAGAACAGGCGAAATACTGCTTTTGCAAATGGACGGAATGCTTTCAAAAGACGAGGTTTCAAAGGCTGTTGACATGGCTTTTTTGTCTTGTGAAAGCGTAAAA
>JBHHTN010000065.1:0-6347 GCA_046753405.1 Candidatus Micrarchaeia archaeon
AAGCCAACGTGTTTTTTCATCAATTCCATTAGGCTTGGCACGCCTCTTCGGGTTTCTAGCGGTTCATCAAAGTATTCGCATTTTACGTTGAGGTCTTCGAGTTCTGGCGGAACGTGCTTGCCGCTTTTGCCTTGGAGCAAAACAACTTCGGCTCCTCTTTTTGCAGCTTCTTTTGCTATTTCGTGCCCTAAAGCTCCGGAAAAAGGGTTTGAAATAAACCGCACCTCGTCTATGAAAACGCGCGTAGGGCCGGCGTTGACGAGGATTTTTTTGCCTTTAAGGCTTTCTTGTATTGTCAACTGCTTTTTTACAGCGCGCACTATTTCTTTTGGTTCCTGCATTCTGCCTTCCCCAATGTCTCCTGATGCAAGTTTTCCGCTTACTGGGCGGATTATTTTTGCTCCTCTTTTTTCAAGTATTTTTAAATTCTTCCTTGTTGCAGGGTGTTTCCACATTTGCTGGTGCATTGCAGGGGCGATTGCAAGTTTGTACGGTTCCATTCCAAGGTGGATTGTGTGAAGCAAGTCAGCGTTTCCGTGTTCGTCTTGGGTTTTTCCGTGCGATAGGTTTGCAATGGTGTTTGCAGTTGCGGGAGCTATCAGCAAGAGGTCTGCTTTTTCAGCAAGGTCGACGTGCAGACCCCGCGCTTTGCGTTGTGCTTCGCGCTCAACGTGTTTTTTAACGTTGTTTGTGAACAACTGGCTTTGGAGGGGCTTTCCCGTTTCTTTTTCAAGTTTGCTGCGTTGTTGTTTTGAAAGCATTTGACGGCCTGATTCAGTTAACACTGCGCGTACTGTTGCGCCTTCTTTTTTCAAAAGCCTTGCAAGTTGCGCGCTTTTTATTGCGGCAACGCTTCCTGTAACGCCTAAAATAATTGTTTTTCCTTTTAGGGACCGCATTTTTTTTTCAACTTAACAAACTGGGTTTTGACTGGAAGTTGAATGACTTACCATTCTTTTTTCCTGCTTGATTTTACGAAGCCGACTTTTGGTTCGTATAATTCTCCTTGGCGTTTCATTTCTTCGATTAGTCGTCTTGTGTAAGAGTCGTCCATTCCCGCGTCAGAGGCTTCTTTGACTATGTCGTCGATGTCGACAAGGTCGTATTTGGCTTGAAGCGCGCTTATTATTCCGAGCAGTTGCCTTGTTTTGTCTATTTTGCTTTTAGGCTTTCCAATGGATATCACGTCGGAGTCGATTCTTACTGTTTATTTGTCCATGAAGATTTCGTTCAACACGAATTCAGAAAGTCGAATAGCGCGTTCGGAGTCTTGAAGCTTGACTTTTTTGCTTAGTCGCAGTTTGGCGCTTGCCTCCGACAGCCGGATTAAGCCTTCTATTTCGCGTGCTGTTACTGGGTAGTTGTTTTGTTTTCTCCCCAAGCGCCTTAGTTCCAGGTAGTAGTCTTTGATGCGGTTTGACGCTTCGTCTGATAGCACCGGGTATGCTTTTCGGCGGGCGTATGCGATGTATTTTCTTAAGAGATTTAAGTCTACTGCGGGGAGTATTTCGCTGTCTTGTGGCGGTTTTGTTTTTTCCGCTGCGTGCCTGTGCCCCAAGAGAACGTGTTCTGCGAGTCCTTTGTCGCGCGATTCGTCTAAAACGTCTTTTATTGCGAAAATCAAGTCAAAACGGCTCATCAGTGTAGGCGGAATTTCAAATTGTGTTGCAGGCGGTTGCATTGGGTCGAAGCGTCCGAACTTGGGGTTCGCGGCTGCCAAGACAGATGTCTTGGTTTTGAATGAGGTTACGATGCCTGCCTTGGCTATGCTAATGCTTTGCTGTTCTAATGATTCGTGAATTGCGCTTCGGTCGTCTTTTTCCATTTTGTCGAATTCGTCGATCATGACTATGCCGCCGCTTGCCAGTACAAGCGCGCCTGCCTTTAGCACCCATCCTCCGTCTGCTAACTCGTCTTTTTCAGCGCTTGCCGTGAGTCCTACTCCGCTTGCCCCGCGTCCTGCAACGTATATTGCTTTGGGTGCGAGGTCTCTGATGTATTGGAGGATTGTTGACTTGGCAGTGTTGTGTGATATTATTCCGTTTGCAATGAATCTGTGCGTGTTGGGCACTTCGATGTCGTATACTGTTGTTGGCGGCAGAACGTTTATTTTTACTATTTTTTCACTTCGTTGTGTTTTCGCGCGTTTGAATTTTTCCGCTTCTTTTGCAAGTTCTTTTAGTTTAGTGGTTTTTTTTCTGGAAGCAAAACCAATTTTTTTAGAAAATTTTATTATGTCGCTTCCTCGGCGGATTAAAAGAGCGTTTTCAATTATTCTTGAGTGCACTCCGAAGCGCAAGAGGAGTATTTGTACGTCGCGCAATAACTCGATGTTTTTTGCTTTAAGACCTATTGCTCGTTTTCCGCGTCCTTTGTTGAACACGGTACCGTCTGCTTCAAAAAGCCATTTAAGGAATTTCGAGGCCACGTTGTTTCCCGACTTCAGTATTAAGTCCGGCACGCGTTTTTCTTTGAGGAACGATAAGTTGAATGCTATGTCTTCGCTTCCAATGTTTGCGTAGTAAAGTGGAACTGTTCGGTTTTTGGCGGTTCTTTTGATGGTTTTGGCTTTGATTCCAAAAAGTGTTTTTACTTTTTTCTCTAATTTTTTCAAAATGTCTTTTTCGTTTTCTGCTGCTACGAAGCCTACTCGGTATTTCTGTACCCAGCCGTCGCCTAAGACGTATCCCAGGAAGCAGGCAAGGTCTACGTTTACTGACGGGGGTAGCTTGCCTTTGAATTTCGGACCATGCTTTCTTTTTTGCGGTTTGAAGTTTGTTGGAACGGGTTTTGTTATAGTGCATTTGAAGCCGGTTATTGTTGCGATTCTGTCTCCGATTTGGAAGTTGTCCAAGCGCCTCCAGAATCGTTTTACGCGGCCATTTTCTTTTCCTAAGCAAAGAAGGGGGTGGTTACGTGTTCCTTGAATGCTTTTTCCGCTTTCAGTGATTATTTCTATTACTGGCTGTTTTTCGTAAACGTGAAACTTTGTTGCAAGGTCTCGTTTTCCGCCCCCTGTGCCTGTTTGCACTTGAAGGTTTAAGTCTTGCAAGTGTTTTGTTCCAAGTTCGCCTATTTTGGTAATAGCGCCGTTTCCTAAAATCACGCGTTCGTCTGCAACCAGGCATCCGGGGTCTCCGATCAACAAAATGTGCATGTCGCTTCTGATTTTTTTTCCGTCGGGAAGTTCCTTGTTTGGGGTGCCGCCGAACAGTTGCAGGGCAATTGCTTCTTTCATTTCGTTGTAGCCGTAGATGCTTGGAGCGATGCTTGCAACGATTTTTTCAAACAGGTTTTTGTCTTGGGATAATTCGATTATTTGTTTTTCTTCGTCTTTGGATATTTCGAGTTCTTCGAATTCTTTTTTTTGTTGGTGCACGTGCATTACGTCGAAGAACTTTGCGTAAACGGGGTTTCGCGTTTTTGCTTTTCCTTTTGCGGGAAGTTGTCGCAGTCGCAGTACTCCTGTTATTGCGACGTTTTCTCCCGGGGATACCACGTTGGTCAAGTCGTCTTCGAGCCACAGGTCTACTTGTGGCGCGGGAACGTTTCCTTTGATTTTTTCCACGGGGTCTTGTATTTGCGATCTTTGCATGTTGATGTACTGGCTTGATTCTTCGAGGAGTTTGAAGTCTCGTCTTCCGCATCGGCACATTTCCGGTTGGGGAATGTTGTTTTTTTCCGGGTAGGTTTTGGCAGTTTCGTTGCAGTGCACGCACATCCAGATTGCCGCGTGCATTCGGGGAAAGATTTGCGTGATGAGCGTGATGACGCCTTCCACGCTTACGAGTTTGTTCAAGTGTTCGGCGCCCAAGTTTTGTACGGTTACCACGTGTTCGCTTGGAAGGTTGTGAATTCGCACATGTGGTGAAAATTTTTCCTGCGTACTTGTCGGAAGGTCCATGCCTTCGATTGATTTTTGTGCAAGTCGCAGGTAGGTGTCTGGGTGTTCGATTAGTTCGTCGGCAAGGAGGGTGTCAAACTTGGATAATTCGTTGTAGTCTACCCCTATGCTTCGATTTTCCGGGTATTGGGCGGCGGTTGTTCTAATTTGGTTGCTCATCTTCGCATTGAAGAATTGTTCAAAAGAGGTTTTAACCTCGTAGTCGTCCAATTTTTTTCCCACCTTAAGAAAAAGCCCGTTTTTTCACTGTTGAGTGAAAAAGGGGATGAGAAGCTTGACGTTTAAAATATAAAAAACAAATACTTTGCAGGAGTGATTTTTGCGGTGTTTTTAAATTACAGGAACAACATAAACAAAGTGAAATGGAGTTTAAAGTCTTTTGCGGGGTTTTTTTCCAGTGAACAAGGATGCAGAAGATAGATTTAGCCGAATTGACGCTCGCCTGTCCGCGGTTTCGTCAAAAATTTCTTTTTTGAGGAGGTCTTACGAGCAGGCAGAGGATTTAGAAGAGCGAATTGCAAAGCGCATTGAAAACAGTGTTTCAGACATTCGTTACGTCGTCTACTTGACGCTCGTCCTGGTTGCCGTGTTGGTGTCGCTTTTAGCTGGCGTGCTGTTGAAAACTGTGTTTGGCTGACAGCGTGGGTCCGCGGTTTGTCAATTGATTTGTTTTTAGAAGGCGGAAAAAAGTGGTTTTTTCTTTTTTTAATCCGGTCAAGGCGGGTTTTGGAGCGGGCGTTTCGAACAGGTTAAGCGGTGTTTTGAGGGGGCTTGAGGCTGAATGCTTTTTGGTTGTTGCAAACAAGCGCGCTCAATCTTTAAGTTGTGTTAAAGATTTGAAAGGCCGCAACGGTGGAGAGGTTTTCTTTTTTTCGGGGGTTGAGCCTAATCCTTCTTGTGAGACTGTTGACAGAATTGCGGGTGTTGTTCGTGAAAACAATTGCGATGTTGTTGTGGCAGTTGGCGGGGGAAGCGTTTTGGACGCGGCGAAGCTTGCCGCGGCAATGTTGAAGAACGAGGGAAGTTGCCGGGATTTTTGCGAGGGTAGTGCAAAAGTTTTGAGGAAAGGCAGCGGTTTTGTCGCGGTTCCCACGACTTCGGGGACCGGTTCTGAGGCCTCGCCTATTTCGGTTATAACTGTCAAAGAGCAGAAAAGGAAGGTTGCCGTAAAAAGCCCGCTGTTATTCGCGGATTTTGCTTTGGTTGACCCGGAGCTTACTTTTTCAATGCCGCCGCGTCTTACTGCAACTTCTGGCTTGGATGTTGTAAGCCATGCTTTAGAGGGTTTGTGCAGTAAGAATAATTCTTTTTTGACGGATTTATTGAACTTGAAGTCTTTTGATCTTGCGTGGAATAATCTTCCTCTTGCAGTTGAAGACGGGAAGAACAAGAAGGCGAGGGAAAACGTTATGCTTGCCTCGTTTTTGGCGGGAATGTGTTTGGGAGAGTCGGGCACTGCTAACGGCCACCCGATTTCTTATTGCTTGACTTTGGAAAAAGGCTTGGAGCACGGTTTTGCCTGCGCTTTGACTTTGCCTTTTTGGCTTGAATACAACTGGAATTTTTTTGATGCCGCGCAAAAGGTTGCCGAGATAATGAAGGTTTCAAGTGCTCGGGATGCAAGAAAAAAGCTTGAAGAATTTATAATTAGTGCGGGCGGGCCTTCGAGGCTTTCGTTGCTGGGTTATTCTTCCGAAGACTTGAAGCGTGTTGCTGGGTGTTCTTTTGAAAAGGTTAGCAAGCGTAATGTCAGGAATGTTTCAAGAGAGGACTTTGAAGGAATTTTGCGAAAAGCGTTGTGATTAATGAAAAATGCCGGGTTTGAGTGTTCTTGTTGTTTCCGACGTGCACGATGAAGTGCAAGCTTTGGGTTTTTTAAGCGAGTTTTTGGACGGGGTCAAGCCGGACTTGCTTGTTGCTTGCGGGGATGTTACCAATCGCGGGCCTGTTTCTTTTGCTGAGGATTTTGTCGAATTTGCAAGACAAAAAGGCGTTGAATTGCTTGTTGTTCACGGCAACATGGACCCGCTTTCTGTGCGGGATTTTTTTGAAAAACAAGGAGTTTCAATTCACGGCAAAACCGTTGAGTTCAAGGGGTTCAAGTTTGCTGGTTTTGGCGGAAGCGGTCGTACTCCTAACAACACTCCTTGCGAGTACTCGGAGGACGAGATTGCAAGTGGTCTTAAAGGGCTTGAAGTTGATGAAAAAACCGTTCTTGTTTGTCATACTCCTCCTTTTGGTACTAAGGCAGACGAGCTTGCGTTGGGTTTGCACATCGGAAGCAAGTCTGTGAGGGATTTTGTTGAAAAAAAACAGCCGCTTGCAGTGCTTTGCGGTCACGCGCATGAAACGCAAGGTGAAGAGTTTTTGGGAAAAACGAAGGTTGTCAAAGTCGGGCCTTTGATGAGGGGCAAAACGGCTTTGCTTGAATTGCCTTCTTTGA
>JBHHTN010000066.1:0-6201 GCA_046753405.1 Candidatus Micrarchaeia archaeon
AGCCCCGTTTAGTAACAACCGGCAAGCCCGTTGAAACAGGCACCTCCGGTGCAATCTCGCTTATAGGAACGCTTGCAACAATTGCTGGCGCCTTCTTAATAGGAATAACCGCGCTTTTTGTTTTGCCTTTCATCGTGTTTGCAGGCGAGTCAAAATTCACTGCAAGCTTTATTGTGCTCATAGCCGTTGTCGCAGGCCTTGCAGCGTCCGTAACCGACAGCGTGCTGGGCGCGATGATCCAAGCAAAATACTATTGTAACCGGTGCAGGAAAGAAACCGAACGCCATATTCATTCTTGCGGGGCAAGGACAAAACTCGTGCGCGGATTCCCTTTCTTTGACAACGACGCGGTGAACCTCGCAAGTTCCATGCTTGGAGCTGTAGTTGCAACCGCGTTGTACTTGTGGCTTTAAAAAAACAAGTCTCTATAAATATTTAGGAAACTTTTTTTTGGGGGGAAGTAAAGGGTTTTTTGGAGGGTGTTTTTAAGAAAATGAATTTTAAGGCAATTTTCTTTTGTGTTTTTTCAGCGCTGCTTTTTGCAGGATGCTTGGGGGGAGCGCAAGCAGACGACCATGATGACGCTGAAGCGGATCACCACGACGAAAGCTCGCTTGGCTTGGAAGAAGGCGAGCACTTGGTGAGAATAACAAAAAAGGGTTTCCAGCCAAGCACGCTTACCATAAAACAAGGCGAAACAGTTGTCTTTGTAAACCAGGACAACGCCAAACACTGGCCTGCAACAGCACAACACCCCACGCATTTAGACTACCCTGAAAGCACTGGGAAATGCTTCGGAGCAGACTTCGACGCTTGCAAGGGTCTTGAACACGACGAGCGATACAAGTTCACATTCAACCACAAGGGGGAATGGCCTTACCACGATCACTTGGCGTTTGGCCAGCCTTTCTTTGGAAAAATAATAGTGGAGTGAAGCTCCCACTTTACATTTTTTTTTAATTGCTGGGGTGGCGGAACCAGGTAACGCGCTAGACTCGAATGCCACCTTTTCTTCTTTTTCAAAAGAAGAAAAGTCGGCGCCCAAAAGAAGAAAAACGGTTCAAACCAAAAGAGAAAAAAGACGAGTGATCTAGTGGACTTCGGTCCTTATGGGTTCGAATCCCATCCCCAGCGTTTTCCCTTAAAAAAAAAAGAAAGGTGGTTTGGTTTTATTATGAATTTATCAGCGTGTTTTGTTTTTGTTGCAGTTGCATTGTTGTTTGCAGGGTGCCTTTCCAATTCCACAACGCAGGCAACGCCCCTGCCTTCTGCAACGCCAAGTGTAACTATTGAATCAAGTGAGGTAATTGAATTGACTGTGAAAAAAGGGGACGAGGTAAAAGTGGATTATTTGGGAACCCTTGAAGATGGAACCGTTTTCGACACTTCCATTCAAGCTGAAGCTGAAAAGGCGGGCTTGCCAAAAAGGCCGTTTTACGAACCTTTGGCATTTGTAGTCGGAGCAGGCCAGATGATTAAGGGTTTTGACCAGGCCGTTATAGGAATGAAGGTTGGAGATGAAAAAACGGTTAGTATTCTTCCTAAAGACGCGTACGGGGAAAGCGATCCTACCCGCGTGCTGTCGCTTCCAACAAGTCAGTTAAGGCAGATGCTTGGCGCTGAACCGAAAGAGGGAATGGTTGTTGCAACTGCAAACGGAATGCAAGGACAAATTGTTTCAATTGACGCAAACAACACCAAAATAGACTTGAACCACCGCCTTGCAGGAAAAACCCTGCTTTTCAAGATAATCATGCGCAAAATAACGCAAAACACTTAAAGATGAGCATTTCTTCTAACGTGGGAGAGGTAAAGAGGAAAATTTGCCGCGCTTGCGAAAAAGCCGGCAAAGACCCTAAAAGCGTTTTGCTGGTAGCCGTTTCAAAGCAGCGAAGCGGCAAGGAAATCCGCGCTGCCTACGAGGCGGGGTTGCGGCACTTTGGGGAAAACCGCGTTGACGAGGCAGAAGGCAAGAGGGAAGCTTTTCCCAAGCACAGCGTGTTGCACTTGGTTGGGCACTTGCAGTCAAACAAAGTTTTGCGCGCAGTGCAGTTGTTCGACGTCGTCCACAGCGTTGACTCCGTGAGGCTTGCAAAAAAACTTGACGTTGTTGCAAAAAAGTTGAACAAAGTGCAAGACGTTCTGGTTCAAGTCAATGTTTCCGGCGAGGGATCAAAGTACGGTTTTTCAATTTTGGAAGTCAAAAGAGAATTTGAAGAATTGCTGCATTTGAAAAACTTGCACGTTTTAGGGCTCATGACAATTGCTCCTTTTTCAAATAATTCTGAAGACTCGCGCTTGTTTTTCAAGCAGTTGCAAAAACTGCGCGACGAGCTTGAGGAAAAACACGGAGTTAAACTTCCGCAGTTGTCCATGGGGATGACGAACGACTTTGAAGTGGCAGTTGAAGAAGGCGCTACCGTGCTTAGGGTCGGCCGCGCTTTGTTCGGCTGAAACAAGCGTTTTTATTTTGCAAGAGTTTTTGAAATTATTATGGCGAATTTCACGGTTACTCCTTGGGAAGTGAAAGGGCAGGTTGACTACGAGGAGTTGGTAAAACGTTTTGGCACCGCTCACATTTCTCCGCAGCAACACGAGCAAATCGCGAAGCTTGCAGGACGCGACCACTTCCTGTTGAAGCGTAAAATCTTTTTTTCCCAGCGGGACTTGGCGCCTTTTTTGTCGGAGTTTGAAAAAGGACGCAAAGTGGCGTTGTACACAGGTCGCGGTCCAAGCGGGCACACGCACATTGGGCATTTGATGCCGTGGGTGTTCACCAAGTATCTTCAAGACGCTTTCAACTGTACTTTGTACTTTCAGATGACCGACGATGAAAAATTCTTGTTCAAAGACGGTTTGACTCGCGAACAAGCGCGTTCTTTTGCGTTGGAAAACGCTTTGGACTTGATTGCGTTGGGCGTAAAGCAAAGCAAGACGAGGATAATCATTGACACCGATGACATCAAGGAATTGTACGGTCCTGCTTTGGAGGTTGCAAAGCGTTTGACTTTCAGCACGGCAAAATCAGTGTTCGGTTTTTCCAATGAAACCAATGTTGGAAGGATTTTTTTCACAACGGTCCAAAGCGCGCCTGCTTTTTTGCCGAGCATCATTGAACGCGAGGGAATGGGCGACAAAAAAGTGCGCGTTCCGGTTTTGATTCCCTGTGCAATTGACCAGGATCCCCACTTTCGCGTCACGCGTGATGTCGCGGAAAAAATCGGTTTTCCAAAGCCGTCGCTTATTCACGCGCGGTTCTTGCCTTCTCTTTCAGGCGGGGACAAAATGAGTGCCAGCGCTGAAAGTTCAGCCATTTACACAACCGACGACGAGGAAACCGTTGAAAAGAAAGTCGGTCGCGCGTTCACAGGCGGCAGGCCCACTGTCAAAGAGCAGAGGGAAAAAGGCGGAAACCCCGACGTTTGCAGCGTGTGCGCTTACCTTAAGTACTTTTTCGAGCCTGACGAGAAAAAGTTGCAGGACCGTCTTCATGCTTACAGAAACGGCGACATCTTGGACGGCGAAAACAAAGCTTACTTGACAAAGAAAATCAATGCTTTTTTGAAAGAACACCAAAGAAAAAGGGAAAAAGCAAGAGAAGTAGTGGACCGGTACTTATTTTCCCGCTAACGGCTTCTTTTTTACGGGTGCCTTTGAAACTTTATGGTTTTCTTTTGCAAGCAGGCCGTAAATTGCAATTGAAAGGTATATTCCGAAAAAGGTTTCAAGCGGGCCTGGAAAAGCGTTTATTATCGTGTTTGCCCAGCTTCCAATTAATGCCATTGACCCTCCTTGAGTTACTGATTCGATGATCCATCCCATTCCTGCGAAGGGAAGGCTTACTATTACTGTTGCTATTGCAAAAACAAGACCAATCAATACTTCCACGCCGAATATTTTCAGCGCGTTTGCAGATGTAATCCTCCAAGATTCTTGCAAGGCGTGGTTTATGGCGTTTGTCCTTAAGAATACGAAGTTGGCCATGCTGAGCCTTATGGTGTTTCGAATCATTATGACAAAGTAAGTCAACCCTGCAAGTCCCCCCACGGACAATAAGACTATTCCAAGTGCTGGAATGCTTAAAGTTGCCAATGTTCCGGTCAAAAGGAATAATATTGACGCGGCAAGCAAGGCAAGAAATTTTTTGTCAAACCATGAAAAAGCCGCGTGGAAGAAAACCAGAATTGAAAGAAGGATGTAACGCAATACAATGCCCGCGTTCAAAGGAATTGTTTTGAAGCCTTGTTTTTCAATCGAGTTTGCCGCAATCTTCAGGAACAGGAAAACGTAAACAGCAATGTATGCTAAAAACAGCGCTAGCAAGAAAACGGCAACAGTGCCTAGTAATGCTATGTTTTCTAAAACAGTAGTCAAGTTTTCAAAAGAAGCCTTGTCGCTTACGTCTACTCCGACAGACGACAAAACGCCTATTGCCGTGCCGTAAATAATGCTGTTGAAGACGATGCTTAACAAAACAAACAGTGCATAGTACTTCCATGCCTTGCTGTCTTTAATCCAAGAGTAGGCGTTGTGAAAGCTTGCAGACAAACCTTTTTCAAACTCCAATGAAAACTGCCCTCGTTGTTTTTTTGCGTTTTTCTTCCTTTTATAACCTCTGTTTTTTTTCGCGAGATTAAAAGCGCAAGGTTGATAATATCGCACTTTCTTCATATACTTTATTTTGAGGTTAAACAAAATGAACTTTATTTCTGGGGAGCCTGCGGTTAAGCTGGGCGATGTTTTGGCTGTTGCAGACTTGCATTTGGGAGTGGAAAAGGAGTTTGCGGCAAAAGGAGTGGACTTGGGGAAAAAGTTCCTTGTTGCAGCGCAGAAAATCAATTCTTTGATGAATTACTCCAAAACCAGCAATTTGGTTGTCTTGGGGGATTTAAAGCACGAGACAATGCAGTCAAGCGAGGAACAGCAGGAGATAATAGGCGGTTTTTTGGATGCTTTGGACTGCAAGCGCTTGGTTTTGTGCAAGGGAAATCATGATGAAAACCTTGCAGACTTCCCTGCAATAAACGTTATTCAAGAGCAAGGCTTTGTCTTAGACGCGGAGAAAAAAAAATACGGTTTGTTTCACGGGCACGTTTTGCCCTCCAGAGAGCTTTACGACGCGCATTACCTGCTTTTTGCCCACGTTCACCCTCAATTGGAGTTTACTGATTCTTACGGCGCAAAAAGCGCTTTGCAATCCTGGGTTTTGGGCAATTTAAAGTACGAGGATAAGGAAAGAGCGCCGCAAGGACAAAAAGCGCTGATTCTTCCTGCTTTTTCAAAGCTTTGCAAAAGTTTTTCAGTCAACGCTTTGCCGAGTGAAAAGCTTCCCGGAGCACTGGTTCAAACAGGCGTTTTTGACTTGGAGGACTCGCAGGCATTGTTGCTGGACGGAAAAAAAATCGGGAAAATCAAGGACTTGAGATTTGAAACAAGGCAACGATTGTAAAAAAAATCCAAAATGGATTTAAACAATCACAGCCTTAACTTTACTTTCTTAAAAGAAGCCTAATTCTTCAAATTTTCATTTTTCAAACGGCTTTCAAAAAAAAAAGAGAAGTTTTTCAGAGGTGCTTTTTTAAATGGGCAAGAAAGGACGGGGAAGAGAACGGTTGGTTCGCTGCGAGAAGTGCGGCAGGCTTGTGCGGCGCGACAAAGCGGTTTTCATTGACAAAGTGATGTTTGCCAATCCACTGGATCGGCACGAGGTGTTCGATGACGACTACCAGCGCACTCTTTCAAGGGAAGTTGCTTATTGTCCTTCGTGCGGAAAACACTTGAGGGTGTACGAAAAAAAGAAGAAAATGCTTCAAGCGCAAAAAGAACGCGAACAGGAACGCGCCTTTAGACAAAGAAGGTTTTCTCGTCCAAGGCCGAAACCAGAGCAAAGGCCCGTGAAAGAAAAAGAGGGAACAGAGCCTTCAAAGGCTCCGTTGACGGAAAAACTTCCCCAAGAAGCGTCGGTGCAATCTTCTAAGAAAACTCCTGCGGAGCCAACAACGCCTTCGGATGCGTCTTCTGCTGAAGAAAACAAAATACAACCAGAAAAAGAAGCAGGGCAAGGCGAAAAAGAACAAAAACAAGCAGAATAAAACCAGCTAACACAAATCTTTACCGGCTACTTACGGGCCCGTAGTCGAGTGGTTAAGACGTCAGTCTCACACACTGAAGATCCGGAGTTCAATTCTCCGCGGGCCCACT
>JBHHTN010000067.1:0-5990 GCA_046753405.1 Candidatus Micrarchaeia archaeon
ACTCGGTGTTTTTCGTTGTTGAGTTTTGCTGCCATTCCAAGGCCGTTTGCTATTGATAGTCCTTGTCCTAGTGAGCCGGTTGCTACTTCGATTCCGGGTGTGCATCGTTCGGGGTGTCCTTGGAGTTTGCTTTCGAGTTTTCGCAAGGATTTGAGTTCTTCTTTTGGGAAGAAGCCTGCTTCGGCAAGGGTGGCGTACAAGGCTGGGGCGGCGTGTCCTTTGCTTAGGACCAGTAGGTCTCGTTCTTTCACGCAGGGGTTTTTTGGGTCGTACTTCATTTTTGCGAAGTAAAGTGTTACCAGCACGTCGGTTATTGACAGGCTGCCTCCGGGGTGGCCGCTTCCTGCTGTGCTTGTCATTTCCAGTACGTGTTTTCGTACTGTGCGTGCTTTTTCCCACAGTTTTTCTTCAAGTTCTTGTTGTTTGTCCATTTTCAATTTCAAGCCTTTGTTTTTGTTTAAACCCAAGGAGAAAAAGGGGTTTAAAAAAACGGGGGGTTTTAAACGACTTTTTCGGACGGGTTTCAACCAAAAAAAGGAGGGTTTTTCAATAGGTAAAGAATCGGTATGCGAAATATTTTGCTTGGGTTGAAACCATTTTCCTCGCCTTTGTTTTATTACTTTATTTTGAGTGTTTTTTTGTTTTAATACTTTTTTGTTTTTGTCTGCTTTTGCTTATGCAGTAGTTTATTAGTTTTTTCGTGGTTTTTTGGCTTAACCCGATTTTTTTGGCGTATTTCGCGGTTTTTTCAAGCACTTGTTTTTCGCGTTTTTTGTCTTTGATTTTTTTCTTGGAGCGTTTTTTTATTTTCCCGATTTTTTCTGCTGCCTCTAGCCTTTTTTTGAGCGCGTGGAGCATTTTTTCGGTTTGCCTGTCTATTTCTCGTCGCAGGATGCGTATTTGTTTTTCGTCTTTTTCAAAGTGCATTGTTTGTTTCAACTTGTTGTTTTAAAATTAAGAAAGTTGAAGAATTATTTAAGGCCTGCGGCCTTTGTGCAGAGCGGCGAGTTTTACAGTGAAGTTCAAAAAAGTGGTTGTTATAGGGGGAACCGGCGATTTCGGTTCTTGGTACGCTGGGTTTTTCAGGGATTTGGGTTCAAGCGTTGTGATTACTTCTCGAAACGAGGAGTTTGGGAGAAAGAAGGCGTTGGATCTTGGCGTTGGTTTTTCTCCTAGTTTAAAGGGGGCGTTGCATGGCGCTGACTTGGTTGTTGTTTGTGTTCCTTTTGGCGTTGTTGAAAGTGTTTTGAAGGAAGTTATTGGGCTTGCCGAGGAGGGGGCGCTTGTGGTTGACTTTGCATCTGTCAAAGGCAGGGTTGTGCGGGTTTTGCAGTCTTTTTCAAAGGAGGGTTTAGAGCTTGCAAGTGTGCATCCTATGCATGGTCCTCGGGTTTCAAGTGTTGTTTCAAAGCCTGTTGTGTTTGTTCCTGTTAAGGCGGGGGACAAGTACGAGTCGTTGAAGGAGTTGTTTTCTTCGCAGGGAGCGCGGGTTGTTGAGTGTTCTGCAAAAGAGCATGATGAAATGCTTTCTGTTGTGCAGGGGTTAACGCATTTTGCGCATATTGCCTCGGCGCGTGCTTTAGTTGAGTTGAATGTTGACTTGAAAAAGTCGCGCGAGTTTTCTTCTCCGGTTTACGAGTTGTTTTTGAGTACGATGGCGCGCGTTGTCTTGCAGAATCCGTCTTTGTATGCGAATATTCAGGTTGAAAACCCGCAGAATGAGAGGGTGCGGGAGGTTTTTGCAAAGCAGGTTGAGTTGTTGAGGGGAATTGCAACTGACGGGGATAAACGCGGTCTTGAACGTGCTATTTCTCAGTGTGCTTGTGCTTTCAAGTCTTCAGAGAGTGTTTTGTTTGCAGGGGACAAGGCTGTAAGCGCGTTGAACGCTGAGGTTGGGCAACTTAAAGGGTTGGTTGGTAGGCAGGTGGCTCTTGAAAACATTCACAATCAAAAAGTGCATTACGGTGTTGTTGAAAAAGTTGAGGCGGACAAAGTGGTTCTTTTGGAAAACAGCAAGCGCGTGTCAATAAAGCTTTCCAACACCGCTTTGTTGACGCACGGGCAGTACGAGCGTTGGCGGGAGCAAAACGTTAAAACTAAAAAACGCGATTATTCCATTGTTGTTCCAAGGGAATGCGATTCTAATGTGTTGAAGAGTGTGTTTAAACAAAGCGCGGTGAAAACCGTTTTAGTGGTAGACGAGTATGACGGATTGCAGTTGGAGCAGGGTAAGAAAAGTGTTACTCTTGGTTTTGAGGTTTTTGAGGATGAGGATTTGAACGGTTTTGATGACGGTCTGAAGAAGATTGTGCGGGGACTGGGTTTTTCTTTGAGGTGAGATGGTTTTGGGCAAGGTTGCGGTTTTGGGTCCCAAGGGAACTTTTTCGGAGGCAGCAGCAGACGACTACTATCAGGGAAACTGCAGGAAATTGTTTTTCAATACTTTGTCCGAGGTTTTTGACGTGGTTGAAGAGGGGAAGGCGGATGAGGCGGTTGTGCCTGTTGAAAACGTTTTGGGCGGAACAGTCATGGAAACGTTGATGCGTTTGAATTCTTCGGACTTGCTTGTAAAAGCCGAGGTGTTGCTTGAGGTTCACTACGTTCTTGCTTCCATGACTAAAGACGCTTTTGGGTCGAGGGTGTTTGGTCACCCGCAGGCAATAGAGCAGTGCAGGGAGTTTTTAAAAAAGAGGTATCCTGAAACAACGTTTGTTTCCTCTACCAGCAATGCCCAGGCTCTTCAAGACTTGGTGGACAGTAATGATGGAAACGCTGTTGCGCTTGGTCCGAAGGCCAAGGCGGAGTTTTTGGGTTTGGAAATCTTGTTTGAAAAGGTTGAGGGAAAAAAGCACAATCTTACGCGGTTTTTTGTAGTTGGGAAAGAGGAAACGTCTTCAACGGGAAAGGACCGTACTACGGTTGTTTTTGACCCGTTGGCGGACCGTCCGGGGCTGTTGTACGATCTTTTGGGGGTTTTTGCCTCTCGTAAGGTCAACTTGTCTAAAATTGAGTCCGCGCCTTCAAAAAAGCAGTTGGGCACGTACGTGTTTTTCTTGGATTTTGAAGGGCACAGGGAAGACGAGCTTGTCGTTCAATTGCTTGAAGAGGCTTCAAAGCTTGGAAAAGTAAAAATACTGGGTTCGTACCCGATGGTTTACTAGTTTTCAAGCTTAAGTCGTTTTACTGCAAAATCTTTTTCTAAACTGGACAAGAACGGTCCAAGTCTTGGACCTCGGTTTTTTCCCAAAAAAAGAGCGTAGACTTTGCCAAATGCTTCTTTGACGTTCAAGCCTTTTTCTTTGCAGGTGTTGTAGAAAAAGTTTTGCAGTTCTTCGTCTTGTATTCCGTCTGTCAACTTGCTTGCGGTGAGTAAAAACAATTCTTTTTCTTTTTCAGAAAGGTCTACTTTCGGGATGTCTTTTAACACGTTTATTTTGAAGTCTTCTGGAGCGTAGTGTTCCACCCAGTTTTTTGCGTCTTTAAGGCGTTGTTCTGTGAGTTTTTCTTCTTCGGCGTCTAATTGTTTCGGCAGGTGCCCGAGTTTTTGCAACACGTTTTTTTCCTTTCCTTTTGCAACCTGTACCAAAGCGGTTGCGAATGAAAAGTTTACTTGTGTTGTTTTTGCTGGGAGTTTTCCCGCGTGCGACAACTCGTAAACTCTTTTTAAGTGTTTTACTTCCCGTTCGTTGGACTCTTTTTCCAAGCCAAAGTACACTCTTTCGATTTTGTCGTACTCGTCAAAAAGCCTTGGCACTTCTTGGCCTGATGGGTCGAAGGGGAGTTGAAAGCTTGGGCGGGATTTTACAAACAGGAACCTTATCATTTTTGGCGAAAACTTTTTCAAAATGTCTGCTGCTGTTTCGCCTACTCCGCCGCTGGAGCTCATTTTCTTTTTTCCTAAAAGCACGAATTCGTATCCTTCACCGTAAGGCGGTTTCAAGTTGTATACTTGTTTGGCGATTTCAACTGAAACGTCGTGAGAGCCTCCTTTGGTGAAGTGGTCTTTTCCCGCGTACTCACATGTGACTTGGAATGCTTTCCACTTTGCGGCCCACTCTACTTTCCACGGGAGCTTGCCTTTTCCGTCGTAAGGGCTTATTCTTCCTTTTTCGTTGCAGCCTTTGTATTCTTTGCATTCAAAGGCAACTGTTTTTCCGTCGAAGTCGCTTGCAAAGGAGGTGTTGATTTTTCCGCAGGAAGGGCAAATGGGCTTGAAGGGCAAGTGGCCGCTTTTTTTGTCTGCGCCGCTTACTTTTCGGTTTATTTCGTTGATTTTTTCAGCGTTTTCAAGCGCTGTTTTGGTTGCTTCGTTGAACGTTCCGTCTTTGTATTTGTCGCTTGTGTTGTAAAGTTCGGGCGAGAGCCCTAAGTCATCGAAGTGTTCGTATACTTCGCTTCGAACTTCTTCGGCGTAAGATGAATGGTTTCCGCTTGGGCTTGGAACGTTGCATAAGGGGGCGCCAAGCCATTTTTCGCTGACTTTGTCTTTCCAGTACGCGGGTATTTTGTCCAACTCGTCGTAGTCGTCGGAGCCAAGCAGGAACCTTGCTTTGGCGCCCGCGTCTTTCAACGCGTCAAACAGTATTTGGTGTAGTACAAACCCTCGCAGGGATCCCAGGTGAATTCTGCCGCTTGGGGTTTTTTCGTCTTGTACTACTTGTTCTCCTGGAAAGTCGGCGATTAACTTTTTGGCGATTGAATCGGCCCAAAAAACGGTTTCGTTTTCCATTTTTTTTTCTTCCTTTGTTCTATCTTTTTGGAATTAAAGGTCTTTAATGGCTTTTCTTCCAAAGGGTTTTAATGCATTGAGCGTCATTAAAGTTTATTCCTATTTTTTGTTTGAAAAAAGGTTGTGAATTCAAACGTTTGTCTCAGTCTGAAATAAATATTGGAACAATCGGGCACGTGGACCATGGAAAAACCACGCTCACGCAAGCGCTTACTGGAAAGTGGGCGGACACGCACTCTGAGGAGTTAAAGCGGGGCATTACAATCAAGCTTGGGTACGCTGAAACTTCTTTTTACAAGTGTGAAAAATGCAAGGGAGCCGAGGCTTTTTCTGTAAGTGAAAAGTGTTTGAAATGCGGTTCAAAAGCAAGGGTGTTGAGGAAGGTTTCCGTTGTTGACGCGCCTGGGCATGAAACTTTGATGGCTACTGTTTTAGCTGCAAGCAGCATAATCGACGGCGCTTTGTTTGTTATCGCGGCAAATGAAAAGTGTCCGCAGCCTCAAACAGTGGAGCACTTGGCGGTTTTAGAGGCCTCGGGGATCAAGAACGTGGTTGTAGTGCAGAACAAGGTTGACTTGGTTTCCAAAGAGCAAGCGCAATCGCACTACAATCAAATCAAAAACTTTTTGAAAGGGTCTTCTTTGGAGAATGCTCCAGTTGTTCCGGTTGTTGCAAACTATGCCTTGAACTTGGATGCTTTGATTCAAGCAGTTGAGGAGAGCATTCCTACTCCTAAGCGTGATTTGAAGTCGTCGCCGCTGCTTTTCGTTGCAAGAAGTTTTGACGTCAACAAGCCGGGGTGTGAAGTTCAAAAGCTTTCAGGCGGAGTGGTGGGCGGTTCAATCTTAAAAGGGGAGTTCAAGGTGGGCGATGAAATCGAGGTTTTGCCAGGTGCCTTGCGCGTGAAAAAGGAAAAAGAACGCTATGTTCCAATAGACACTAAAATAATTCTTTTAAACGCGGGAAAGGAAAAAATTGAAAAGGCAGGCCCCGGGGGTTTGATTGGACTTTCCACTTTGATGGACCCAGCGCTTTCCAAGGGAGACTCCTTGGTTGGAAGCGTTGTTGGAATAAAGGGGAAAATGCCTCCTGTTTGGCAAGAGCTTTCAATCGAAGTTAAGCCTTTGAAGAGAGTGGAGGGGTTGTTTACAACTGGTTTTGGCGCAAACGAGCCTTTGGTGCTGGGCGTTGGAACCAATACAACTGTGGGCTTTATTGACGAAAAAAAGAAGAATAAGGTAAAACTCAAACTGAAAAAGCC
>JBHHTN010000068.1:0-5971 GCA_046753405.1 Candidatus Micrarchaeia archaeon
AGCCGCTTGCTAAAACCAAGCGGGTTTCTCAACCTACCGCGCTAAATAAATATCGTTAATAGGTATATTTATATACTTATTTAGTATCAATTATGTTATGAAATCTAGAGTTAATCAAGTTCAAGTCATGCATTCTCCTAGGCTCGCCACTGTGTTGATGGTTGAAGAAACTCTGAAAAAGGCTAAGGAAGTGCTTAAGCTTTCAGAACTGAAAAGAAGGCTTCCGAAAAAAGTAATGCACAGCACTCTTTTGCAAATCCTTGATTACTTACAGGAAAGCGGCAAAATACTCATTACAACTAAAGGACTTGTTTGGATTTACCGGCCTCCAAGTGAACTTGAAAAATTGAAGAAAGGCGGACTCGAACTATGACTGAAAAGCGGTCTGTGCGTGTTATTTTGAAGGGGCAAGCCAAAGCAGAATTTGAAGAATTGAACAAAATTGCCGGAAAACAACAGGCAAAAGGCGTTATCAATTCCGAAGAACTGCAGCTCTTGAAAGCCATACGACAAAAAACCAAACTAATAAAAGAAAATCCGATGTATGGAGATAATATTCCAAAGAAACTTATTCCCAAGACATTAGACGTTTCGAATCTTTTCAGGGCAAAGCTGACAGGCTACTGGCGAATGATTTACTCTCTTGAAGGAAACCAAGTTGAAATAATCGCGTTCGTTCTCTATATAGTCGATCATCCGACGTATGACAAACTCTTCGGCTACAGAAAAAAATAATCTGTCAGACTCTAGTATTTTCCTAGAGTTGCTCCTCCTGCATAGATACCTCGTCTCAGTGTACTAACCAATTCTGCACGTTTGTGCGGAATTTGGCACTGAACCTAATATTGTTTTGTAGCAGAAAGTCGTTTTAACCGCGTTTATTTGCAAATAAAATAATATGCTGCGCCTATTTTTTTCAATTCTTCTTGACGGACTATTGTCTTGTAAGCTTTTACATGAGCGGTTGCAACGGTTTTCCAGCGGTACTGCAGATCAATGTCGTGTATTCCGTTTTTGGATAGTTCATCCCAAAATTTCGGGCGTTCTAATACTTGGAGTATTGCGTCAGCAATGTTTTTAATGTTCTTAGGGTCGACTAGCAGTCCGTTTACGCCGTGTTTTATTATTTGGCTTGGACCTCCTTCTTTTGTTGCTACGACGGGCAAACCGCAGGCTTCGGCCTCTAGTATTGTAAGGCCGAATGGCTCAACCAAAGCAGGATTGACAAACACTCCTCTGGTTTTGGCTGCGAAGCGGTACAATGGAGCTATGCCTTCGTCGAAGCAGATAAATTTCGCTAGATAAACTTTTTTCTTTAAAACTGGTTTTTTTCTAATGATGCTTGTCAAGTTGCCGAAAACTCTTTTTTGTTCTTCATCTGGTTTTTTCCTTATGCCTGTTAAAATTACAAGATTAGCGTTTTTCCAAATGCGGGAATTCGATGCAAAGGCTTTTAGTAGTGCAGGCACGTTTTTTTTTCTATCCATTCGAGATACAGCTAGAATCATTGGTTTTGAAGTATCTTCAAGGTTTTTTTCAAGAAGTTCTTGAAGTTGTTTAATGCGGTGTTTTTCCTTCTTTGAGGGAGCGGGTCTTGATGGAAAGAATAATTTTTCATCGACGCCAGGAGGAATTATACGAAAGTTAGAGGGAGTGGTTTTGTACCCTGCGTATTGCTCGTCGCGTTCCTGTTTAGTGCTTGCAATAATGGTCTTTGCATTATCTATTGCAGCTTGTTCTGCTGCCAAGCGAGTAGAAAAATGAAAAATTTTGTTGAATTGGACAACGTTTTTCCTGCCGACGTTTAACTTGCGCATTTTCGGAACCCCAAGCGAGTGTGCTGTGTGTACCTGAGGCTTAGAAAACAGTAACGATAGTTGTATTCCTGCCCAACCCGCATCCGCGTAATGAGAATGGATTATATTTGGCAGTCTTTTTTCACGCATACAATATGAGTAAACATTGTCTACATATTCTTCAAGATACGGCCAGAGCTTGGTTTTTTTTAAGTATTTTTTTCCACCAAAGGGTATGCGGACGATTCTTGCCGTTGGGGCTATGTATTCAATCTTCTTGGAGTAGTTGGGAAAACGAGAGTCTTCAATTAACCGTGTGAACACTTCAACAAGGGCTATTTCCTTAAATTTAGATAGTTCTTTGGCAAGTTCGATAACGTAAACTATTTGCCCTCCCGTATCTTCGTCACGCCCTAAGTTAGAGTATTTTGAGTCAACAAGGCCGTGAATAGAATGAAGTTGTATGTATAGTCCTCGTTTTTTTGAAAGAAACCCAAAGTGTATTAGTGCTTCTATCACGCCGTCTATGTTCTCCCCATTGCCGCAGGCATACTTGCCTTTTGCAAAATAGACTCGGGGCGTCATACGACGTTTCTTTGCAAGAGTTTTAACCTTTCGTTTCAAAGATTGGCTGGCGTTATTCACTACGACCGCGGGATAATTAGAAGTGAGCGCTGAAAAATCATTGAAACTGTCTCCCGCAAATAACACTTGGTAAGATGACAGATTCAATTTGCGCACCAGATACTCTAAAGACCTGCGTTTCGACGCGGATGGGGGCAATATATCAATGAGAAAGTCTTTTTCAAGACCTTTACTAATTATTAAAGTATAGCGCACTTTGTGCTTCAGGCGTTGCCTGATGCTGTTCAACGCTTTTTTCAACTCGGTTTTTTTAGCGTAAAAACTGCACTTGAACCTTGCTTGTTTTTCATTTTCTTGGGGGCGGAGAACTTTGATTTCTCGAAGTTGTTCAAAAACTCGCGCTTCGGTGCCTTGAGACCACTCTTTTTCTAGAATAATTTTATACTCGGCATCCTCTTTCCATTCTCCGCTTTTTCTGAAGTATATTTTGGTTCCTACATCAGTAACCGCAACGTCTGGCATTGGAATTTTTTTTTCTTGTATGGCTTTAAAAAGAAGTGACAAGCTTCTGCCGGTCATATAACCTATTTTCAAAGAAGGGTTTTCACGCAGTATGGTTTTGAATTTTTTCAAGGCTGTTGAAGACGGACTTCGTCCCAGCGGAAACATCGTGCCATCGAGGTCGGATAATAATAAATACAAAAAAAATCACGCTCCGATTATTTGTTTGCTCACCTACTTTAAAAGATACGAATCGAGCAAGGTATTAACTTTAATTCGCTGGAGCGGCTTATAACTTGTTTGGTTATCAAAACTGAAACTAATGCAAAGACCATAAGACTTAGTTCAGTCTACATCAATTTCGATTTTTCAACAATTACCATAAAATAGTAATAGTATTGCAAAGAACACAAGTCCTTCTATTGGTAATAGACAATTACGTATAATATAAGTATATACTTGTCTTTAGGCTATGGACGGAATCAGTTTCGTTGTTTTCCTAATTAGTGCAGAACTTATTAATGCTGAATTCTACATTCTCATGCGTAATTAGGCATTATTAGGTAAGGTCTGCTCTGAGACCAGGTCTCTGCTTTCTCCTCCTGCATCTAACAAAAAGCTATAGTCTTTACTTTTTTTGCTGGTTTCTTTTTTAGATGCAGGTTGTCTTTTTATTGTCTTTTTGTGTTTATTTGAACAGTGAGTAGCTTAAAATGATTAATGAGTTTTTTTTGGAACTTGCAGTTGTTATTTTTGCTGCGACATTTTTAGGGTTTGTTTTTACAAAATTGAAACAGCCTATTTTGCTTGCGTTTATTGTTGCCGGAGTTATTTTAGGATCGTCTTTTTTGAATGTTATTTCCTACAAAGAGTTGTTGGATGTTTTTTCCGAGCTTGGAATCGCGTTTTTGCTGTTTTTAGTGGGAATAAATCTTGACTTGCGTATTTTGAAGGAAATTGGAAAAACATCGATTGTATCCGGAATAGGTCAGATTTTGTTTACCAGCGTGATTGGTTTTGCACTCGCGTCTTTTTTGGGATTTGGGTTTATAGAAGCAACGTATATCGCAATTGCGTTGACCTTCAGCAGCACGATTATAATCGTCAAATTATTGTCGGATAAAAACGAGTTGAATTCGTTATACGGCAAGATTTCGGTTGGATTTTTGCTTGTGCAAGACTTTGTAGCAATTTTAGCTTTGATCTTAATCGGTTCTTTTTCAGTTTCAGGAAACTTGTCTAATCAAGTGTCGCAATTTGTAATGGGTATTCTGTTATTATTACTCTTGTTTTTTTTGGCGTCGAGATTCGTTGTCAAAAAAGTTTTTGACGCGCTTTCAAAAACACAAGAATTGTTGTTCCTTGGATCTATTTCGTGGTGTTTCTTATTTGCATCTTTTGCAATTTACCTTGGTTTTTCAAAGGAAATAGGCGCGTTTTTGGCAGGCGTTTCTTTAGCGTCTTTGCCGTACACCTACGACATTTTAGGCAAGTTAAAGTATTTACGCGATTTTTTCATCGTTTTGTTTTTCGTAGTATTGGGATCAAAACTTGTGTTTGCAGCCTCTGCAGTCGTTTTGACGCCCGCAATAATTTTTTCATTATTTGTTTTGGTGGGAAACCCGATAATTGTTTTTGTCTTGATGCTATGGCTTGGGTACAAAGGGCGAACGAGTTTTCTTTCAGCGCTTACCGTTGCTCAAGTAAGTGAGTTTTCGCTTATACTAATTTTTCTTGGTGAAAAAGCAGGACATGTTTCAACAGAAGTTGCATCTTTAGTCACGTTGGTAGCCGTAGTTACAATCGCTGTGTCAACGTACTTGATAAACTACAACAATAAAATCTACGACTTTTTGTCGAATCATTTGCCTGTTTTAAAAAGTAAACGCTTTTTTGAGGACTCGTTGCACGTTACAAATGAAAAAACGTACAAAATTGTGTGTATTGGCTTTGGAGAAACGGGAAAACGCATTTTGAATGATAAAACAATTAAGAAAAAAGACGTGTTGGTAGTTGATTTTGACCCTGCGGCAATCAAAAATGCATCTGAAAAAGGATTCAACGTGTTTTACGGCGATGTTTCAGACTTGGAAGTAATAGAATTTATAATCAACAGCAAACCAAAGACAATTATTTCAACCATTATGGACATTCATTCAAACCATATTTTGGCAACAAAATTATTGAAAAAAAGTCCAAAGCTTTCTTTAATCGTATTAACCCACGAACAGCAGGATGTTGAAAAACTAGAAAAAGCAGGAATAACAAACGTATTAGTACCCTCGCACCTGGCAGCACGCCACGTAAGACGAATTATACACAAAAAAAGAACCTAAAATAATCTTTCACAAAAAGTCTTTTTTTCTCAAAGCCATCCTGAGTTTGTCAAGGCCGTCGCGCTCCAACTGCCTTATGCGTTCGCTGGTTACGCCGTAATGCTTGCCCACTTCCTCCAAAGTAAGCCCGCCTTTCTTCCTTTTAATCAAAGCATTGATTTTCCTCTGGCTGTTTTGGCGAGGATTGGGAAACGTCATTCCAAAACGCAAACGTAAAATTTCCCCGTTGCGGCCCCCAATAACCTTCAAGGAAGAATTCAAACGCGATTTCAAACGACGGTTATCAATTTTCCTCATATTAACATCCTCAACGCTCTCATCCGAAGACCGCAAAAAGTCATTAAAAGCAATAACCGCATCACCGGTCGGGTCATCGCCGTGAAACTGTGCATCAATGGACAACACGTTGCTTTGCCTCTCCACATCCAACGCCTGACGAACTTCATCTTCTTTGAGGTTCGTAAGAACCGCAAGCTCGCTAACCTTAGGCATTCGACCGTTTTTTGCAACAAAATCTTCCCTAGCAGCCTTTACAACCCCAAGGCGATTATGAAAATACACAGGCACGCGAATCATGCTGCCAAAATCATCGATTTCCCTGGCTACTTGGCGCTTAATTGCAGCATAGGCATAAGTTGAAAAACGAGTCCCTTCCTCAAATTTAAAACGCTTGATTGAATTCAACAAAGCAATACGCCCTTGTTGAACAAAATCGTCGTGAACAAGCACACCATGACTAAACCCTTTTACCAC
>JBHHTN010000069.1:0-5889 GCA_046753405.1 Candidatus Micrarchaeia archaeon
GTTATGGCGGTGCGTTGGCGCGTGAAAAAGTTGTGGACTACGCTGCCAAGAAGTTTGTTGTAATAGTTAACAAGGAAAAGTTCGTGCCTGTTTTGAAGGGAAGACTTCCTGTTGAGGTTTTGCCTTTTGCCGCGCCTTTGGTGGAAAAAGCCCTTGGCGAAATAAGCGTTGGCGGGCAATTGCGCAAGAAAAAGGGTTCGGACGAGTTGTTTGTCACTGATAATGGTAACTGGATTTTTGACGCGCAATTCGACGAAGTGGTTTTGCCGCGTGATTTGGAGCAGGATTTGAATCTTATTCCGGGTGTTGTTGAAAACGGTTTGTTTTCCCGCAACATTTCCGCGGTAGTGGTGGGTACTGAAGACGGTGCTGAAGTCAAAAAACGATGAAAAATTAGTTTTTTTTGGGCTGTAAGACGATCAATCGAAGGGGTTATATATTTATACGGTTATATTTTTATCGTGTTAAGTTTTTGTCTGACTTTTCAATGAAGGTTGTTCATTTTCCTACTTTGAAGACTGTTTTAGCTATTGAAAAGGTTGTAAAAAACGCGGACACTGCCATTAGCCGCAATCAAATTCTTGAGAGGCTTCCGACAAAACTCATGCGTTCGAGTTTGAATGTTGCTTTGGAGTATTTGGAAAAACGCGGTTTGATTTTGGAAACGAAAAAAGGTTTCATTTGGACGTTTAACCCGTCCAAAAAACTTGAAAAAGCCGAAAAAAACGCTTTGAAAGTGTAAAGTTTTTGCCTGAAAAGCGCGTTACCGTAAAATTGTTGCAAGAGGCTAAAGATGAGTATCTTTCACTGAAAAATACGGTTCAGGAAGAAAAATTAAAAGGCGTCAAAAGTTCTTGTCATCAAACGCTTTTGAATTCCATTAACGCAAAAATAGAAATTCTCAAAATAAACTACGATTATGGCAGTCAAATTCCAAAACGACTTATTCCGAGAAAATACCGCGAAGACTACGAGGTAACCAACTTGTGGAAGGTCAATTTGTCGGGTTACTGGAGAATGGTTTACACAATCAAGCAACCGCAACGAGAACGAGCTGAAGTGGATGTTATTTCAATTTGGCTTGACATATTGGACATAATCGATCACAAAAAATACGATAAAACTTTCGGTTATAGAAAAAAGTAAAAAAACGCTGAATATTTTATGATGATTGGCTGAGAAAACCGTTGGGTTTTTAGCCAACGGATGAATCTGCCCTAATTTTTCTTTTTCGAAATTGTAATTTTGTTCAGCGACGCGAGGGCCCGCGCACGCGGGCTTCGGATGTTAGCGTCGTTGGAGATGTATTACTATGAGTAGTGTGAGCCAGCATTGTAAGGGTAAAAACGTGCATCATTTACAGTGGTGATGCGAAGTACCGCTTCAAAATGTTGAAGCAGGAGAAGTTCTTTAAGGCTTGTGAAGAAAGCCTTAAGCGTGCCGCGCAAAGGCACGGAATTGAATTGCTTGAAGTTGCGGTAATGAGCAACCACGTGCACGTTGTTGCCGGTCTGCCAGCAACAATGAGTCTCTCTCGTGCGGCAATGCTTTTGAAAAGGCTCAAGCGCAAGAGACTTGTTTTCGCTTGAACCAAAGTTTCGCTTGCGTTACACGCACGGCCACTTCTGGGGCCGCGCATTCTTTTTCCGAAGCGTCGGAGACGCAGACCTGCAAACAGTCTCACGCTACGTACGCGAAGAAAACGACGCACGCCAACGAACACTGACAGCTTATTAGGAAACCCAGGCCTTCAGGCTTGGGAGGAAGTCATTTGAAGTTTAGGTATTTTTTTGGTTCGAATCCGCTTATTGCAGCAATCAGCGAGAAGGGGAATTGCATTGTGAGGTTGTTGTATTTCAACACGCTTCTGTTGTAGAATGCCCTGCTGTGTGCGATTCTGTTTTCGGTGTCTGTCAGTGTCACCATTAGTTTTTTGAAGTTGGTTTTGGATTTGAGTTTTGGGTATTTTTCAATTATTGCAAAAAGGGTTTTGTCAGCGCGCTTTGGAGAATCCGCCTGTGTTTTTTCGTTTGTATTGAAAACCGCTTTTTGTCTCATGTTTGCAACCATTTTTTGAAGTTTTTTTTCGTGTTTTGCTATTGCTTTGGTTGCAGCCAAAACGTTTGGTATGAGTTTTGTTCTTCTTTGAAGTTGTATGTCTATTTCGCTTAACGCGTTTTTAGAGCGTTGGTCAAGTGTTACAAAGCGGTTGTAGGACTTAATCAGCATGTGGCTGAATATTATGCCGTTGCCTGCAAGAAGCCCCCAAAAGGGAAGTTTTAAGTAGGTCTGGGCGACGGCGTATGAAATTGTGAAGCCTATTGCAAGGAGTATGTTTGAAAAGTGCAGGAGTTTTTCTCCTTTGAAGAATTCTTCGACGTAGTTTTTCTTGTTGTTTCGGGATACGATTAAGGGCACTCCTTTGTCTTCGCAGATTCCTATTGCATTTTTTGTTTTGAAGGTTTTGCCGTATACGAAGCCTCTTGTTTCAGGAAGCAGAACGTACTCGGTTTTTCTTAATTTTCGCGTTAGAAATTTGAACGGACCGTATTTTTCTTCGTATTCGTCGTTGTATAGTAATCGTTGGCAGTCTACTTCACTGTTTGGATAATCTGGTCTTGCTCCTTTGTTTTTGATTTTGTGTCCTGAAAAGTCGTAGTCCACGTTTTCAAGGTGTACTTCCACTTCGCCTGTGTTGTCTTTTACTGTGAATGGTACGTGTTGTGTTATGTTTTCAACAGTTATCCAATGAGAACTTTTGTTTGATCTGACAAGTTTTTGTTTTATTGAATGGCTATAAATACATTGTACTTTGCTGTAGGGCGCAGTTAGTTTTGCGTTGGCTTTGAACGTGCCTTCCACTGCAACGGCGATGCCGTCTGTTATTTCTCTTATTGGAATTATTGGTTGGCGGTCTATTTTGAAGATTACTGAGTCAGTTTTGTTGAACGTCCAGGTGTTCCAGAGTGTTATTACTATGATTGCAATTCCGCTTAAGAAAATTCCTAGGGGCAGATGGTCTTTTAGTGCGTAGAGTGTTATTATGATTGTACCTCCGATTAAAATCAGGTTGTCTTTGAGGCTTACGCGTTTCATTTTTTATTCTTCTTTTTGGTGGGTTTTTCTTTTTTTTGTTTCTTGTTTTTCTGTTGGCTTGCAGTTTTTGCATAACTCGAGTATTTTTTCGTGCAGTTTTGGGTTTGCGCAAGCGATGTTTTTTGTCTCGAGGTTCCAGGGCTTGCCGTTGAATTCTGTTACCTTGCAGCCTGCCTCTTGTGCTATTAGTGCTCCGGCTGCTATGTCCCATGGTTTTGAGTTTATTTTCAGCATTCCATCGAACATTCCGCGGGCGGTGTTGCAGAAGTCGAGTTGTGAGCTGCCCATGAGTCGGTATGCTCGTGCTGAGCACATTATTTTCTCGATTACTTTTGCGGCGAGTTCTCCTTCGATTGTGCAGTGGTGGGTGGTGCTCCAGGCTATCACGGATTCGTTAAGGTTTTCTTTTTGCGAGCATTGGATTTTTTTGTTGTTTAATGTCGCGCCTTTGCCTTTTTCGGCGTAGAACAACTGGTTGGTTAAGGGGTTGAATACTCCTGCTTTGACTACTTCTTTTTTTGTTTTCAGGGCTATTACTGTGCAAAAGTAGGGCATGCTGTTTGCGTAGTTTATTGTGCCGTCTAGGGGGTCGATTATCCAGGTGTAATCGCTTTTTTTCCCTATTTCTCCTCCTTCTTCGGCTAAAATGTGGTGGTTGGGAAAGCGTTTGAGGATTGTTTTGACGATTTTTTTTTCGCATTCCAAGTCGGTTTTGGTTACTATGTCTTGCAGGCTTTTTGGTTTTTCAGCGATTTTTTTGGAGAAGTTTTCAAGTTGTATTTTGCCCGCGCTTTGCAGGGCTTCTATTAGTGTTTTTTTCAGGTCTTTGACTGCCATTTTTTTTCTTGAGGTTTATTTGTGCTGTCTTTGTTTTAAGTTCTTTTGGTCTTAATTTGCCTTTTTTTGTCGAGGGTTGTTTTTTACTGGCTTTCTTGTAGGTTTGTGTTGCTGGTTTTTACGCGGTATTTTTCGATTATGGCGTAGTTGTTGATGACGTTGACTGTGGCGTTTGGGGATATTGATGCGATTTTTTTGATTTCTTCTTTTTCGATTTTTTTGCCTTCGATTTTAATGATGTCTTTGAAGCCGAGTTTCTGGCTTGGAACGTTCATTACCATGCTTACTGTTCCTGGAAAGTTTTTGTTTATGCCAAGCAATGATAGGGCTTGCAGGGCGGTTCCGCCTTTCAAGTGGTCGATTACTATTCCGCGCTCTATTTTTTTGACTTTTATTTTGTCTTCATCAGCGTCCATTTTTTTCCACCATTTTTTATTGTAGTATCATTTTAAGCAGTGCCATTCTTGCGGGCAGGCCGTTTGCTTCTTGTGTGAAGTATTTTGCGCGCGGGTCTTCGTCTACTTCGGAGGTTATTTCGTTTACGCGCGGGAGGGGATGCATTAGAATCGCGTTTTTTTTCATTTCTTTTATTTTTTTTCTGTCGATTTTGTATGAGTATTTTTTGTATTCTTCGGGGTCTTTGAGTCTTTCCTGCTGTATTCTTGTTGCGTACACCACGTCTGCTTGGGACACGTCGAGAAAGTCGAGTTTTTCGGTTTTTTTTCCGTTGATGTCTTTTAGTATTTCGTCTGGCATTTCCAAGTTTGGCGGACTGTAGAATTGGAATTCCACTTCGTAGTTTGACAATAGTTGTGCGAGGGAGTGTACGGTTCTGCCATTTTTGAGGTCTCCTGCCATGAGTATTTTTATTTTGTCGAGTTTTCCGATTTCTGTTTTTATGGTTAATGCATCCAGGAGCGCTTGTGTTGGGTGTTGGTTTGTGCCGTCTCCTGCGTTTATTACGGGGATGCTTGCCGCGTTTGCAGCGTTTTGCGCGCTGCCTTCTTGGGGGTGTCGTAGCACTATGCAGTCAACGTAGGTTTCCACTGCTTTGACGGTATCGTGCAGGGTTTCTCCTTTGACTATTGATGATGAGTTGGGGTTGTTTATCGCTGTTGTTTGTCCGCCTAAGTGTTTTACTGCCACGTCGAATGACAGGTAGGTGCGTGTGGAGGGTTCGAATATTAGGAGGGCGACGGTTTTTCCGTTTAGCGTGTTGAATTGTTTTTTTTGTTTTACTGCTTTTTGCATTTTTTCGGCTTCTTGGAGGAATTCGCCTGTTTGTTTGCGTGAAAAGTTTTTCATGCTTATTACGTCGAGGTTTTTCCAGCTCATTTTGCTTCCTCTTGGTTTAATTGGTTTAGTGATACTGGCTTTGTTTTTTGCTGCCAGTTCAAGCCTTGTTTTGAAAGTGCGTTTGCCAGCGTTTTTGCTGCAAACGCGCTTGAAATGCATGCAACCGTGTTTTTTGCGGCTTTTTCTCGCAGGGATTTGTCTTCTTGCGTGTTTTTTGTTGCTATTGCGAAGGCTTGTTTCCAATCGTTATTTGTAGCGTTTTCGTGTTTAATTAATGTCACGCCGGCTTTTTGAAGAGTGTTTTTTGTTTCGCCGTTTAATTCCGTGGTTATTGCCTTGTTTGGAAAATTGTTGCCTGCTGCAAGGTTTGCTTTTAGGAAGGCTTCTGCGAAGGAGTTTGCGAAGGCCATTACTTCGCCGGTGCTTTTCATTTCCGCCGATGCTTTTGTGTCTATTGGGAATTTTGAGTGCGGGGGAAAAACGGGCATTTTTACTGCTGTTGACTTTGGCTTTAGTTCTTTTCGGGTTATTCCTATTTCGTCAAGGCTTTCGCCTGTTTGTATGCGGGTTGCTATTTTTGCAAGGGGGAACCCGGTTGTTTTGCTTACAAAGGGAACGGTTCTGCTTGAGCGGGGGTTTATTTCCAGGACGTATACTTTG
>JBHHTN010000070.1:0-5857 GCA_046753405.1 Candidatus Micrarchaeia archaeon
GGTGCTTTTGTTTTTGTCCATAGTTCGAAGGCGGCTGTTCCTTGGTATAGGAGCATTGCGTGTCCGCTTATGGTTTTGCAGCCTTTTGCTTTTGCGTCTTTTAAGAGTTTTGTTTGTTTGGGGTTGTAGACTGCGTCGAATACTGTTTGTTTTTTGTGTAGTATTTGTTTTGGGATTGGTGATTGGTTGTTTGGGTGCATTCCTATTGTGGTGGTGTTTATGAGTAGGTCTGCGTTTGCAATTGTTTTTTCAAGGTTTTCTTGTGTCCAGGGGGTTGCTTGTGTTTTTGGGAATTGTTTTGCGAGTGCTTGTGCTTTTTGGTGTGTGCGGTTTATGATGGTTGTTTGACTGGGTTTTTTTTGTGTTAGTGCGAAGAGGATTGCGCGGGCGGCTCCGCCTGCTCCGAGTACGACTGTTTTTTTTCTTGTTATTTTGACGTTTTTTTCTTTTAGTGCTTGTGTGAATCCTTTTGCGTCGGTGTTGAATGTTTTGAAGTGGTTGTTTTCTTTTACTAGGGTGTTTGCGGCGAGGGTTTGTGTGGCGCTTTTGTCGTTGTGTTTGCATTGGTTTAGTGCTTGGAGTTTGTGTGGGGTGGTTATGTTTGCGCCTTTAACGTTTGGGTTTTGTTCGAGTTTTTTTAGTTTTTCTTTGAATTTTGAGGGCGGGGTTGGGATTGATATGTATTTGTAGTTTAGGTTTAGTTTTTTGAAGGCGGCGTTTTGCATTTGGGGGCTTTTTGAGTGTGTTACGGGGTAGCCTAGTAGTGTTATTGTTTTTGTGTTTTTGCGTGCGTAGTTTGAATAGCCTTGTTTTAGTTCGAGGGCTTTTTTGAGGGTTATTTGGCCTGGTGCGGATTCTTTTCCTTTTTCGAGTGCTGCGAAGGTTATGTATGAGTTGTTTATTGAGTTTATTCGGCTTTGTTTGCCTTTTTTTCCCATTGCGAATGTGATTATTTTTAGTTTTTTGTTGTTGGCGTGTTCTGCGAGTTTTGTTAGTGTTTGGTTGTCTGTTTCTTTTTTTGCGTATGTCACTATTTTGTATGCGTCTGCGTTTTCTTTGAGTTGTTTTTGAAGGGTTTTTTTGAGTGTTGAAAGTTTTGGGGTTGTTTTGGTGTAGTGTGTTGAACTTATTATTTTGATTTTTTTTGCTTTGGCTTTTTTTGTGAGTTTTTTTCGCATTTTTGTGTTTAGTGATAGTTCTATGTCGATGAAGGCGGGTTTTGCTTCAATTGCGTTTGTTAGTTGTTGTTTTGCTTGTTTTGGTGTTGTTTTTCCGCCTTCTTTTTTTGTTCTGCTTGTTGCGATGATTGGGATTTGAATTGTTTTTATTAGTGTTTTTAGTTGGGTGGCTGTTGGTTTTATTAGGTCTAGTCTTAGTTCGATTAGGTCTGCTTTGTTTTCGGCGGCTTTTTTTGCGTCTTTTAGTGTTTTTGGGTAGGGGGTTGTCACGGGCACGCTGATTTTTGCTTTGTGCACAAATTTTCACCTACTTTCACGCCGCAAAGCCATGCTGTCTTTGAGACAGTGGTAAAGGCGTGACGATCAGATGCTTCTTTTGTTTTCTCTTTGGTTTTTCTCTCCTTGGAGGCCCACGTCTTTAGGCGTGGAAGTGTGTCACTTGGTTGCGTTTTTCCAGTCGTCTTTGAAGCGTTGTATTCCTTTGTCGGTTAAGGGGTGTTTGATCATTGCGTTGAGTATTTTTGGGGGTATGGTTGCGATGTGTGTTCCTATTTCTGCTGCTTGTATGACGTGGATTGGGTGGCGTATGCTTGCTGCGATTACTTGGGTTTTGTAGCCGTAGTTTTTGTAGATTGTCATGATTTCGCTTATTACTTGCATTCCTTCGTTTCCTGCGTCGTCGAGTCTTCCGACGAAGGGGCTTACAAAGCTTGCGCCTGCTTTGGCTGCTAGAATGGCTTGGTTTGCGGAGAATACGAGGGTTACGTTTGTTTTGATGTTGTTTTGGCTTAGTTTTTTGGTGGCTTTCAGGCCTTCTTGGGTCATTGGGATTTTGATTGCTATGTTTTTGCCCCAGGTTGTGATGTCTTGTGCTTCTTTTATCATTCCTTGGGCGTCGTCGCTTAGTACTTCGGCGCTTACGGGTCCGTCTGTTATTTGACTTATTTCTTGTACTACTTGTTTGAAGTCGCGTCCTTCTTTGGCAACCAGGCTTGGGTTTGTTGTTACGCCGTCTACTATGCCTGTTTCTGCGAGTTTTTTGATTTCTTCAACGTTTGCGGTGTCTACGAAGAATTTCATTTTTTTCCCCCTTTTTTTTCAATAAATAGTTTTGTTGATTAGTTTTGAGGGTCTTTTCTTTTTAATTTGTGGTTTGCAGTTGTTTGAGGGTTTGTTTGATTGTTTTTTTGTTTATTGTGAGGGCCACTTTGTTGTTTTTGGTTTTTACTTTGCCTATTTTTTCCAGTAGTATGAATTGGATTTTTCCGTTTTGTGTTTTTTTGTCTTTTTTCATTGCCTGAAGGATTTTTTTAATTGAAAGGTTTTTTGGAATTTGTGTTGGCAGGCCTGCTTTTTGCAGTATTTTTTTGATGCGGTCGGCGTCTTTTTGTGGTAGGCCGGTTATTTTGCAGGATAGTTGTGCGGCGGCAACAAGGCCTATTGACACTGCTTGTCCATGGGAGTGTGTTGAGTAGTTTTCTAAGGCTTCGATGGCGTGTGCGGTTGTGTGTCCCAGGTTTAGTGTTTTGCGGTGTTCTTCTTCGCGTTCGTCGCGTTGTATTATTTTTGTTTTTAGTTCAACGCATCTTTTTACGACGTTGAGTGTTTCTTTTGGTTTTGCACTCAAGAGTGCTTGGGTGTTTTTTTCTATGTAGTTGAATAATTGTATGTCTGCTATTAGCGCTGTTTTTACGATTTCTGAAAATCCGTTTGCCAGTTCTTTTTTTGGGAGTGTTTTAAGCGCATCTAGGTCGGCGTAGACGTGGCTTGGCTGCCAGAAGGTGCCAACGCAGTTTTTTCCGCCTTTGAGGTTTACTGCTGTTTTTCCTCCGACGCTTGAGTCTACCATTGCTAAGAGTGTTGTTGGTGCTTGGATGAGGGGTATTCCGCGCATGAAGGTTGCGGCTGTGAAGCCTGTTAGGTCTCCGGTGACGCCTCCTCCGAGTGCTATTGCGGCGCTTTTTCGGTCAAAGCTGGATTTCAGCATTTGTTGGCAGAGTTTTGCGCTGGTTGTGCTGGTTTTGCTTTTTTCGCCGGCTTTGAAAACGATTAGTTTTGCTTTCAGTTTTTTTGCGTTCAGGGAGGCGAGTAGTTTTTTTGCGTAGATTTTTGCTACGTGCGAGTCGGTTATTATTGCGTATTTGTTGCCTAAGGGTTTTTTTTTCAGGTCTGTTGGAATTTTTTTGAGTAGTCCTTTTGATATTTCTATGTTGTAGGAGTTGTCGGTTTTGCGTTTTAGGTTTACGCGAACTTTCATGTTGTTGGTCCTTTTTTTTGAATTTATAGTTTGCGTCCTACCGCGTTTGCAAGTGGTTTTAGTTCGGTCATTAGGGTTTTGAATTCTTTTGGGGTTAGTGATTGTGGTCCGTCGCAGAGGGCTTTTTCGGGTTGTGGGTGTACTTCGATTATTAGTCCGTCTGCTCCTGAGGCTATTGCGGCTTTGCTCATTGGGGGTACGAGGTAGCGTTTTCCGCTTGAGTGGCTTGGGTCTGCTATGACTGGTAGGTGGGTGAGTTTTTTTAGTACTGGTATGGCGCTTAGGTCGAGTGTGAAGCGTGTTTCGGTTTCGGCGGTTCGCAGGCCTCTTTCGCAGAAGATTACTTGTTGGTTTCCTTCTGCGAGGATGTATTCTGCGGCTAGGATGAATTCTTTTATTGTTGCGGCCAGTCCGTTTTTGAGTATTACGGGTTTGTTTGTTTTTCCGACTTCTTTTAAGAGGTCGTAGTTTTGCATGTTTCTTGCTCCTATTCGGAGTAGGTCTACGTGTTCGGCTGCTGTTTTGACGTTGCGTATGTCCATTATTTCGGTTTCTACTGGCATTTTTAGTTCGTCTGCTACTTTGCGCAGCATTTTCAGGCCTTTTTCTTTTAGTCCTTGGAATTGGTAGGGGGAGGTTCTGGGTTTGAATGCGCTTCCGCGTAGTATTTGTGCTCCGTTTTGTTTTACTGCTTGTGCTGCTTCTCTTAGTTGTTCTTCGCTTTCTACTGCGCAGGGGCCGGCCATTATTGTTAGTTCGTCGCTTCCTATTTTGACTCCGTTTACGTTGATGACTGTGTTTTTTGGCTTGAATTCTCGGGAGGCGAATTGGTATGGCGCAAGTACGGGTACGACGCGTAGGACTCCTTTCATCATTTCGAGTTTTTGCTGGTCTAACTCGCGTTCGTTTCCTATTGCGCCTACTACTGTTTTTTTTTCTCCTTCTGAGATGAATGCGGTGAGTCCTTTGGATTCGATGTATTTTACTATTTCTTGAATGTTTTGTTTTGGTTCTTTTTCTGCGATGATTATCATTTCGTGTTCTCCTCTTTTTTTTCTATGAGCGTTAATGTTTCTTGTTCGATGTTGTGGGCGGTTAACCCGTATTTTTTGAGCAGTTCTGCGGGTTTTCCGCTTTCTCCGAATGTGTCTTTTGTTCCTATTCGTGAAAGTTTGGCGTTTGTTTTTTCTGATAGGACTTCGGCTACTGCGCTTCCCAAGCCTCCTATTATGGTGCCTTCTTCGGCGGTTATTATTGCGCCTGTTTGCGCGGCTTTTTCTATTGCGTTTTTGTCTATTGGTTTTACGGTGTGCATGTCGATTACGCCGACGTTTTTCCCTTTTTTTTCAATGGAGTCTGCTGCTTTTATTGCTTCTGCTACCATTGTTCCGCAGGCGATTATGTAGGCGTCTTTTCCTTCTTTGAGTGTGTTTGCTTTTCCTATTTTGAATTGGTCTTGTTCCTCGTAGATTGTTGGTATTGCGCTTCGTCCCAGGCGTAGGTATACTGGCCCTTTGTGTTTTATTGCTTCTTTGACTGCTTTGGAGGCGCTTGTTGCGTCTGAGGGGCATATTATTGTCAGGCGGGGTATGGCGCGTGCTATTGCTAGGTCTTCGAGTGCTTGGTGGGAAGAGCCGTCTTCTCCTACTGTGATTCCTGCGTGTGTTAGTAGTATTTTTACGTTGAGGTTGTCGCGGCAAATGGTGTTTCTTATTTGTTCCCATGCTCTGCCTATTCCGAACATTGCGAAGGTGCATGCAAAGGGGATTTTGCCTGCAAGTGCTAGTCCTGCTGCTGTTCCCATTAGGTCTTGTTCTGATACGCCCATGTTGAAGAATCGGTTTGGGAATTGTTTTGCGAAAAGGCTGCTTTTTGTTGAGGAGGAAACGTCTGCGTCAAGCACTATTATTTCGTTGTTTTCTTTTCCTAGTTCTGCAAGGGTGTTTCCGGTTGCTTCTCGCGGGGCTTTGTTTTCTTTGAATTCGCTTTGGGTTTTTGCAGCCATTTTTTTTCATCCTTTGTTTATTTCGCTTAGGGCGAGGGCTAGTTCTTCTTCGTTCAGGGTTTTTCCGTGGTATTTTACTTGGTGTTCCATGAAGGAGATGCCTTTGCCTTTTATTGTGTCGGCGATTATTGCCGTGGGTTTGTTTTTTTCGCTTTGGTTTAATGCGTTGAGTATTTCAAGGTGGTCGTGGCCGTTTACTTGGTGTGAGTGCCAGCCGAAGCTGTCAAACTTTTTTTCAAGGCTTCGTTTTTCTTGTACTTGGTTTGTTGGGCCGTCTAATTGGAGTTTGTTCCAGTCTATTATTGCCGTTATGTTGTCTAGTTTGAAGTGGGCTGCGCTTGATGCTGCTTCCCATACTTGTCCTTCGTCGCATTCTCCGTCTCCCAAGAACGCCCATACGCGCTGATTTCGGGTGTC
>JBHHTN010000071.1:0-5790 GCA_046753405.1 Candidatus Micrarchaeia archaeon
AACAAGGGTTACTGTTGGAGAAAACCAGGCAACGTGCGTTCTTTCTTCTTCGCCGAACCGCATTTCAAGCGGGGGCTCGTCAACTGTTATTGTTGACTATAAGAATTTGCCTTACACTCCTGGTTCAATTTCAATAAACTGTGGAAACGGCAACACTGTTACTGCAAGCAGTTGCAGCGGAACTGACGGCTCTTGCACAGCTGTTTGCCATTATCCTGACAGCGGCATTTACACGGTTACCTCAAGTGCAAGCGGAAGTTCGTGTGCTTCAACCCAGGTGAACGCCGGTTCTTCAAGCCCGTGGTGCGCTTTGTCGCCAACCTCGTTGTTTTTGTCCGGTTCGGGCGGTTCTACCACTGTTAACGTTTACTACTACAACATTCCGGAGAACTACTATGGTTCTACCACGTATACAACTGGCTCTTACTCTGTTTCGGAGACTTTGACTGCAACTCTTTCGCAAAACTGTCCTTTGCAAAGCTTTGGAACAGTGCTTTCCTACGTAAGCGGAAAAGGCACTCCGAGACCTGGTGTTTCAACGCCTTCTTACCCGCCCGCGGGGCCAACGGTTACTCCGGTGCCCTCTGATGCAGGCAAGGTGGCTGTTTCGTTGAATTCGCTTTTGTACTCTTACTCTATTGACTCGGGCGTGTTGAACGTTACAGCAGAGTTTTCAATTGAAAACACTGCAGACGGCAGTGTTTCGCTCAGTCCGTTTGTTTCTGGGTTGCCTGATGGCTGGAACATTACTATTGCGCCAAGGGTTTTGGATTTGAGTGCTAATGAAAAGGCGATTGTTGTTGCAAACTTGCTTGCTTCAAACGTCGAGTCCAAGAAGTACAATGCAACTTTTGATTTAACCGACGATTTTGGCAAAACAAGTTCTTTCGAGTTTACAGTTGACGCAGAAGAAGGCACGGGCCTTGGAAACATTTTGTCGGGCTTCTTTGTTTTGGGTTCTCAGGACAGCTTGCTTTTGTTTTTGCTGGCAATTTTATTGTTATTTGGTTTTGCGCTGATTTACAAAGCGCGCCGAAACTATTATGCTTCAAAAGAATTGGAGGAGGGAGAAAATGTTGAAAATGAATAAAATCGGTTTTTTGTCCATTGTATTTGCGATGGCCTTGTTGCTGCCTTTTGCAGGCGCGGTTAACTCCGTTACTGTGTGTAAGGGAGATATTGCAACTTTCAAGTTCAAGCTTGAAAACACTGGAGACGCTTTGGCGTATTCGCTGAAGGCCGACGGTCTTCAAGGACAGCTTTCCACCGACTTCGTGGAAATGCCTGCAAACTCGCAAACAGAGTTCTTTTTCACGGTTGATTCCACTAACCTAGCGCTTACTACTTACTCGTTTGTTGTAAGGGCTAATAGTTCCAGGACGCTTGCCGATGCTGACGCTGAGCTTATAGTTCAAGCGTGTTATTCTTCTTCCTCTTCTTTGTCGGCGTCCTCTCTTTCAATAATGCAGTGTGAAAGCGAAACTCAAACAGTAATTCTTTCCAACACTGGGTCAAAAGCGGATTCTTACACTTTGTCCGCTCAATCGCCGTTTCCAGTTGCTTTTTCAATCAATCCTGCAACTGTTGCGGCTGGCTCTCAGGCAAATGTTCCTGCTACTATTAGCGTTCCTTGCGACGCTGCAGTTGGAACAGTGCCAATAACAGTTAACGCCGTTGGAAAGTCTTCTTCAAGTGCTCAGTTTCAAGTTAACGTACTGGTAAAGCCGACTCCGACTCCGTCTCCGACGCCTTCTCCGACTCCAATTCCTTCGGGTTGCGATTATGACAACCCTGCCTGCGGGGAAGGTTTTGAATGCAAAAACAACAACTGCTATAAAATTCCAACGCCAACTCCGAAGCCTTTTGGCTGCGCGTACCAAAACCCAGTTTGTGATGAGGGTTTCGAGTGCAGGGGAAACAACTGTTACAAAACAGTGACGGTCACGGAAATAGTTGAAGTAATTGTTACTCCGACTCCGTCTCCAACGCCTTCTCCGACTCCAAAGGCCACACCTTCTCCGACTCCAAAACCGCAGACGCTGTTGTTTTTGAATTCTATTCGCGTGTGCATGGAGGACTCGGCTCGTTTGAACTTCGAGTTGTTCAACCCGTTTGAAAACTCGGTTACTTACTTGCTTTCGTCAACTGGAATCCAGGGAACTCTTTCAACAACCAAGTTGGTAGTTGAACCGCATTCCAAGTCGTCGTTTTTATTCTTTGCAAACACAAGCGGTCTCGAACCTAGTGTTTACTTGCTTTCAATTGCAGCCGAAAAAGACGATGGTTCCACGACTTACGTGGGAGCAAGAATAGTTGTTGAAGACTGCTTTGGTTCAAACTTGTCGGTAATAGACGCGTTTTCAATTTCTCCAGGCGGTCAGACGCCTTTGCCTTCGCAGCCGGCAATAACGCAGGCACCGTCGCAAACGCCGAGGCCTTCTCCGACTACTAAAGTTGAACCCTCTGGGCTTGCGTTGACTTCTCCAGACAGCTTGCAACTTGAGAAAGGAGTGAAAAACGCATTGGAAATAACAATTCAAAACAACGGCCCGGCGGATTTGCAGGGCGCAACGTTGTTTTTGGAGAACGCGGTAATAACAAACTCCAAGCTGCCGTCAATTCCCTCTGGCGAGTCAAGAAAAATTGTTGTAAGCTTGATTGCTCAAAGCGAGGGTTCTTTTGACTCTCAAATAAGAGTTGTAACTGACAAAACCTTGGCATCCAAGAACATAACTGTTTTTGTATCCAAAGCGCTTTTTGAAGTAAAACAAGTGCGTACAACGATCAAGGAAGTTGAAGAAGGAAACCAAACTTCAGTGACTTCGAGGTTGCAGTTGGAGGTTTCAAACCTCGGCGGCACTCCGGTAAACGTTGAATTCCAGGTTCAAGGAAAAAACGTTTCTGTGATGCCTGAAAAACTCTTGGTGAAAGCCAAGTCCAAGGAAAATGTTTTCGTTGAAACAACGTTCTTGGAGACTGACGAGGAAACAAGAAACGCCACGCTTTTGGCAAAAACAGTTCGCGGAACTTACGAGGTGCCGGTAGTGCTTTCCAAGAAGAAGGCGTCGGCAACAATCACGGGACTGTTCACTTTGGCAATAAACGCATGGCCGTTAGTAATTGTGTTGGTCTTGGCGTTATTGGCCTATCGCTACCGCGGGGAAATCATCGCCCTTACAAAAACAAAGAAACAGGGTAAGAAAAAGAAAAAAGCCGAGGAAGAGTAACAAGGCGTTGAGAAAAAGATGGCTGGCGAAGTAATTGCAATAGTAGGTGCTGCGGCAATAGTTGCCAACGTGTACGGAGTGTACTCTTACTACAAAAGTTCGCAAGCGTTGTCGGACGCCAGGAAGAAAACTCGTGAAGAATCCGAGAAAACGCTTTCCAAGCCACTTTCAACAATTTCTGATGAAATACAATCAGGAGACCAAACGGAAGTGGACAAATCGCTTGTTAACGCGGTTGAATCTGTAATTGCGGCGTCCAAGTCCAAGGAAGAACCGTCCGCGTTTTCCGACGAGGCATCGGTAACGGAAACAGACTTTCTTGAACAGCTTCAAGACCATGAGAAATTCGAAGACGCTTTCAGGCAAACCGCGAAAGAACTGCGCGAGGAACACCCTGCCATTGAAGGCATTCAACAAAGAGTAGAGGAGCTTGTGGACGCAAACCAGCAACTGGTGCGTGACGTTGAAATAATCAAAGCGGAAATTTCACTTTTAAAACGCGAAAATCAAGAACCTAAAAAGACCGCAAAAAAAGCAAAAAAACGCAAGAAATAAATCCGAACTCTTCTTTTTCACAATCATGACGGAGAAAAAATCCGTAAAAAACAAGGTTTACTCGGCCTTGAAACCTCTTGTGCCTAAAAACAGGATTTTGAGGCAGCACTCTTTTAAAACTGCGCGCTTTTCGCGCTTGATAAGTGAACAGCTCGGCCTTAAAAAACGAGAATGCGATTTGCTTGAGGTCGCTGGACTTTTGCACGATCTTGGCAAGAGCAATCAAATGATACTAACAGGAAAAAAACTGTTGGTAAAGCACGGACGGAAATCAGACGAGTACAACCAAGTCAAGCGCTCTCACTCGTATATGGGGTATGCAATAATCTCTGATGAAAACTGGGAGGGTTTAAGGCTTCTTGCCTGCAAGGGTTTTTCCAAGAGGCAAGTTCAAAAAATACAAGAAGTTATTGCTCGTGTTGCAAGGGAGCACCATGGAATACTTGAAAGAAACGAAAAAAGGAGAGGTAATAAAAGAGGGCGAACGGCCGAAAGCGAGATTTTTCAAACTTTCCGCCCAGTCTCAAATAATTCGCGTTGCGGACACTTTCGGATCCCTTGTAAGCCCGTCTGTTCCTTTGGCGGAAAAAAGCAGTTCTCCTAAAGAGGCAATAGATTACATGCGCCACAAAAGCAGAAAACACAAGTATAGCCAAAAAGCGGTGGATGCTTTGGCAAACGCCGTTTTAAAGCCAAAAAAACCAGGCCGCAAAAAGTAGTTAAACTTCCGCCTACAAAAAAATCATGCAATTTTTTTTTAAACTCTTTCTTTTTGTTTTTCAATAAGGTGGGGGTTGTAAGTTATACATGCAAAAGACTTTTTTAATAATTAAACCGGACGCTGTTGCTCGAGGGCTTTGCGGTCAAATAATTTCAAGGCTTGAACAAAAAGGCTTGACGCTGGTTGCAGCGAAAATGATTTTGTTGACCGACGAAATTCTCGACAAACACTACGCGCACCTTGCCGACAAGCCGTTTTTTGGAGGAATCAAAGAATTCATGAAAAAAACTCCAGTAATAGTGAGCGTTTGGGAGGGAGTTGACGCAGTGAATGTTGTACGAAACCTCTGCGGGGTTACCAACGCGCGCGAGGCAGCGCCTGGCACTATTCGAGGAGACTTTGCAAACAGCATTCAAGCCAACGTGGTGCACGCCTCGGACTTGCAGGAAACCGCTGAAAAAGAGGTTGCAATGTACTTTTCACGCGAGGAAATTTTTGACTACGCGCATTGCAAGAAAAAAACGCTTTACAGCAAAGACGAGTTGGCTCAGTAAATGCAGCGCATTACCGTTAAAGTCACCGTTGACCCTCGCGCCGAAGGTCTTGGCCTTCCCAAATACATGAGTGCGCAGGCCGCAGGCGCGGACGTTTATGCTGCGGTAGAAAACGAGTTAACGCTTCAGTCGGGGGAAGTGGCACTTGTTCCAACGGGCTTGCATTTTGAAATTCCGAAAGGCTTTGAAGTTCAAGTACGGCCTCGAAGCGGTTTGGCGTTAAAGCACGGCGTTACGGTAATGAATTCGCCTGGCACAATTGACGCGGATTACAGAGGAGAAGTTAAAGTCATAATGGTAAACCACGGAAAACAACCGTTTGTTGTCAAGCGCGGGGAGAGAATAGCACAACTTGTTGTTCATGAAGTTGCGCAGGCAAAGTTCGAAGTTGTTGAGAAACTAGAAGAATCCGCTCGCGGACAAAGCGGGTTCGGTTCAAGCGGGAAAACATAAACCGTTTAAACCTGGAACTCCACTATTTTTATGGGATAATATTAACGTCCTTCTTTTTATTTTTCAGCACGAAAAAAATCGGTGGTTTTGAAATGCCTTTACGTCAGCCTATTGTTTCTGTTTTGGGCCATGTGGACAGTGGCAAAACCAGTTTGTTGGACGCTATTAGAAGCACTAAAGTGCAGTCTCGTGAAAGCGGGGGGATAACGCAGGCAGTCGGCGCTTCGGAAATACCAATTAACGTTATAAAAGAGGTGTGCAAGCCCGTTTTGTCAACATT
>JBHHTN010000072.1:0-5723 GCA_046753405.1 Candidatus Micrarchaeia archaeon
GGCACCGTTTTAATTGCCTCCTCACTTGCCGAAATATTCCACGGAAGAGTCATCAACGCCAAAGTAAGAACAGCCGCAACAAGAGACGGGCCAAAAGAAAAAAATTGCACGAACAAAACAAGGCCGAACAAACCGTACACAATAGACGGCACCCCCGCCAAATTTCGAATGGCAAGGCGAATCAAACGAACCCCCCAAGAAGAACGCGCGTACTCCGTCAAGTAAATGGCGGACGAAATTCCAATTGGAACCGAAACAACAAACACTCCAATCACCAAGACAAGAGTGCCAAAAATAGCCTGGAAAATTCCCGCGCTTGAAATGTCCTGATGATTCCAAGAATCAGTGAAAAAACCAGCGCTGAAAACATCCCAGCCAAAGTAAAGCAAAAACAACACTACTGCAACAAGCATTGCAACCGAAGCAAAAGCAGTTGCCTCAATCAACTTAAAGTAAACCCCTTCAAAACGATTTTTCACAACGATTCAAACCTCTTCTGCCTCTGCAACACCCACTCGGCAGCCAAGTTGACAAGCAAAGTAATCAAAAACAACACAAAACCAGTTGCAAACAACGCACTGTAATGAGTGCTTCCCACAACCGCTTCCTTAATTTCAATTGCAATATTTGCAGTAAGAGGCCTTGCAGCGTCAAACAAAGACTCCGGAACCTTCAACGCGTTTCCCGCAATCATCAAAACCGCAATGGTTTCACCAACAGCACGCCCCAAGCCAAGCATCACCGCCGCAAAAACCCCTGACAAAGAAGAAGGAACAACAACGCTTTTGATAAGCTGCCACTTAGTAGCACCCAACGCAAGACCAGCACTACGATACTCCCCTGGAACCGTGCTGAAAACATCCTCGCACAAGCTTGCAACAGTCGGCAAAACCATCACCGCCACAATCAACCCCGCAGTCAACACGTTCAAACCATTAGCCAAACCAAAAACCGAAGCAACAAAAGGAGAAAGCACAAGCAACCCAACCAAACCCAAAACAACAGACGGAATGCTCGCAATCAACTCGACAACAGGCTTCAAAAACTCCCGCACACCAGGCGAGGCAATTTCAGACAAGTACAACGCAGTCAACACCCCTGCAGGAACAGCAATGCCCAAACTCACCAAAACAACCAAGAAACTGCTGTACAACAAACCCAAAAAACCCCACTGCGGGTTAGAATACGACGAAGGATTCCAATTCCAACTAAAAAACTCCGACAACGAAATTTGAGAAAAAGCGTCAAGGCTCGCTAAAAAAAGAAAACCAAAAATTCCAGCCAAAACAAGAACGGAAACAACACCGTTTGCCTTGAAAAACAATCGAATCCAACGGTTCTCCGCAAAAGCATTCATTCCAAAACCAAACCCTCAAACGCCAAATTGTTAGCAGAAACATCCCCCGAGTTAATTGAAAGAAAACCAGTTCCTTCAACAACCTCTTGACCCTGCTTGGAAACCTCGAACTCCAAAAAAAGCTTCAACAACGCCTTGTTTTGAGAATTAGAATTAACATACTGGTACAAAGGCCTTGTCAAAGGATACTCACCCGTTTCAACCACACTCTTATCAAGAGGAGAAAAACCCTCCAAAGAAACCACGCTAACAGCGCCAGTTACGTACCCCAAACCCACATAGCCAACACCCGACTTGTCGGAAGACACCGCGTCCACAATGCTCGCCGTCCCCTCCATGTTACGCATAGAAGACGAGTAATCCGCCTTCAAAACAACGTTTCGAAAATAAACATAAGTTCCAGACGTACTCTGACGACCATAAAGCGTTATTTCCCGGTCTTCTCCTCCCAACTGGTTCCAATTAGTAATTTTACCAGTGTAAAGGTCAGCAAGCTGCTGCAACGACAAAGACGAAACACCGTTGCTTTTGTGAACAACAACCGCCAAACCGTCGCGGGCAACAACAAACTCCAAAGGCTCAACACCACGCTGACGCGCCTTTGAAACCTCTTCATCAGTCATCGGACGAGAAGAATCCGCCATGTCTACCTCCCCGTTCAACAACGCGGCAATACCAGTTCCACTGCCCCCTCCGGTAACCGTAACCGAAACACCCGAGTTTGCCTTCACGAACTCCTCGGCCAAAGCAGAAAACATTTGAAGCTCGGTATCCGAACCCTTAAGCTTCAACGAAGAACCCTCAGGCTGAACACAACCAAAAAAAAGCACTCCAACTAGTAAGCAAAAAACCCAGGCCTTCATCAGAAAATCGACGAAGACAAGTAATCAAAGAAAACTTATAATCATTTTGCCCGAAAAATAGTTCAGAAAGGCAAAAGTTACTTGCCTTCCTTCTTCCTGGCACGCTTTGAACGCAGTGTTTTGCCACCGCACTTGCGACAACGACTAGCAGCCTTGGAATTCCGAGCCTTGCACTTCATGCAAATTTTAACACTCAAAAACTTTTTGTCAGCAAGGGGAAACTTTCCAGCCATTTAAAACAAACCAACTCCCAATTCAAAAAAAAGAAACAGCTTTTTTTAACAAAGAAAAATTAAGCGGTTAAAAGGTTATAAAAGAATCGCTTTTTTATATTTTGACAACCACAAAAAACCAACTCGAATTCTCGAAAAAAAACGCCTCGGTAGCTCAATGGCAGAGCGACTGCCTAGTAGACTAAAAAAAGTCTGGACAGCAGTAGGTTGGGGGTTCAACTCCCTCTCGGGGCTTACTACTTTTTCGCCCAAGTCTTCAGCGTCTCGTAAGTCACTTCGCCGCACAACGCGTCTTTAGTGTCAGTGTTTATGAACGCGGGAACACCCAAGTCTCCGCCGCAGGCAGGCGCCAAAACCTCGGCGTAAGAGCGCATTTTTTCCTGGTTTTCCGCATTGTGCCAAACTTCAAATTGCTCTATTGTGACGCCTTCCTCTTTTTCCAATTGTTCCACGCGCGGCTTCATTGCCAAACAATGAGGGCACTCCGCACCGTAAAATTCAATCAACGCCATTTTTAACAACCGTTTTCAAAGGCCAGTCATTCTACGGGCTTCGTCTTGCGTTATTGCAACGTACACGTTCACCTGCTTGCACGTTGGGCAAACTTCCGGCCCTGCAACTCCAAAGTGCACGTCGTTGCACACGGTGCACCTGAAAAAAGTTTTCTGCGGATTTTCAGCCATTTTGTTTCAAAACCTCCTTTTTTTCCTTCATTTTTGGTAATTGGAACGCTTTACAAACAAGGAACACCAGCACTCTCCTTTTTCAAACCACGTTTTTTGAACAAAAAAATTGCACGGGCAAACCAGGTTCAAGTCTTTTTGAAAATCCCCTGTTGTAATTCGGCACGGACAGTACTTCAAACCGTGGTTTTTCTCGTTTTCAAGCACTCCTTTTACAAGCAAGTCAACCCTGTCTTTGTCGGGGTTCAACATGAAGTCATTGCCCTCGCAATAATCTTCAATTGCCCTCGCAAAGTCAAATTCTTCCACCTAAAAAAAAGGTTTAAAGCGAAATAAAAAGGATGGGTTTAAGGCGTTGGGAAAAGAACGCCCGCATCCGCGTTTTTTCTTTTTTGGTTGCTAAACCTTTTTCTTTTTTGGTTGCTAAACCTTTTTCTTTTTTGGTTGAGCTTTTTTCTTTTTTTAAAAAGAAAAAAGGTCAAGTGCTCCCGGCGGGATTTGAACCCGCGTCGCAGGCTCGAAAGGCCCGAATCCTTGGCCGGGCTAGACGACAGGAGCAACTTTGAAAATTAGTTACAACTCTTATTTTTTGGGGATTTCAAGGTTTTTATGTTTGACGGAACAGGTTCGCACGGTTTAATTCCACGACGATTTTTTTAAAGACGCGCTCAGGGTTTTTTGACGCGTCAACAATTACTATTTTTTCGCCTTTGAGTATTTTCGGGAGTTTCAAATAGTTTTGCCTAAGGCTCCTCATGAAGTGTTGTTGCTCGAATTTTTGTTTTTTTCTTTTAAGTCTTTCAAAGGCAACACTTGGAGGAAGATCCAAAATGAAAGTTACATCAGGAGAAATCATGTCTTTATGCAAGCTAATAATCTCTTGCAAGGGTATTCCTTGAAGTGATTGAAAAGCGATTGTTGAATGCTTGAACCTGTCGCATACAACTGTTTTGCCTTGTGCAAGTGCCGGTTCTATTTCTTTTTTCAAATGCTCTTTTCTGTCTTCAACAAAAAGTTTTAAGTATTGCTCGGCGTGCGCTTTGGGGTCCGAGTCTTCGGTAAGCATTTTCCGCAATTTTTTGCCGTAAGAAGAATTGCTCGGCTCGCAAGTAAGCAAAACCTCGCGTTTTTTTGACAAAAACGCCGCGAGTTTTTTGGAAACAGTGCTTTTGCCACTCCCATCCAAACCTTCAATAACGATGAAAAATCCGCTGGCCATAACTACAAGTTAGTTTTAGGAAAAGGTTGTTTAAAGCCGTTTTTCATTCAAAAAGCATTGCGCTTCAAAACTGTTCGAATAATGTGCTTTGAAGTCTTGTGAACGCTTTTTGAAGAAAGAGCTTGTTCTACCGGAACCCAAGAAAAACACTGGTGTTCCTTGCTTTTGGGAACAAAGGAAACTTGAGCGAAGTGCTGCTCAGAACAATCCTTATCCGGATCGCATACCACAAATCCTGAAAACGCGTGAACTGTGAAGTCAAGCTTGGAATCGTAAAAAGAACCAGCGTACGAGTGTGAAATGTAAGAACCGTCGATTCCCACGTCTTCGCGCAATTCTCTTGAAAGAGTTTTTGAAAAAACCTCTTGCAAAGTTTCACAACCTTCAAAGTCCTCGTAACGAATCACGCCCCCCAAAGGAACAAAAGAGTTTGCAGCCCACAAAGATTTTGAAGAGTGCTTTCCAAGCAAAACCTGCGAGTCAATTGAAGGCACCAGCGCGGGAGCCACTTCGCTTTCAACAGAGTTCTTAAACAAGACAAGCATCACCGCCTCGCGAACAGGGTTTGAATCCTTTTTAACCCCGTAAGCCTCTTCGTACTCTGCCAAAACTTGCAGTGCCGGAGTAGACAACTCGGCCTTGCGGGAAAAAAAACGCATTTTTGCACCAGCGCGATCCAAGGCAAGCTTGACGTCATTTATCATTTTTCAAATTTCTCCCAAAAAAAATTCTTTGCCTGCAAAAGGCGGCTTCATGCAAAAAGCACGAATTTCAACAACAACGCTCCAATTGGAATGGACAAGTTGTCGTCGAAAGGCAAAGGCAGGCTTTCAATGACAGCCAACAGCAAAGAATACACTATTACCAAGGAAAAGCTTAAGAAAGGAATGGATACTACAAGCGATGCCAGTGCAAAAGAAGACAAACCCTCCAACGTCTTTTTTTCATTCCACGGAAGCCTTACAACTCCCTTTCTACCTACAATAGTAGACGCAGCGTCTCCTGCCGCAAGCATCATCATAACCGCAAGAGCAAAAGAAAAATCAGGAGAGTACGACAACAGCACCAAGGACCCGACAACGTACATGAACGCTCCTTTTCCAGGCAAGTCCACCTTACGCTCCAGTTTTTCAAGAAAAAAATCAAAAAAGCCTTGCCGGTGACCGCGAAGCTTCAAGTGCACAAGGAGCATGCCAACCAAAAGAGCAGCAAACAACACCACCAAAACTGTTTTTTTACCTACAAACAAGGAAAAAAGCACGAGAAAGCTTCCGAAAAACAAGTGAAACAACTGACGATATTCTTCTTTCATTTCCTGCGCCTTCCTTTAAACTTTTTTTCCGGTAGAAAACCCAAAAGACTTTCCTT
>JBHHTN010000073.1:0-5589 GCA_046753405.1 Candidatus Micrarchaeia archaeon
CGCGCCAGAACTGCTTGAAAGCCTGAGAATCCAAAGACCGAAATGGAAAATAGAAGTCAGTCAAAAAAACGCGTCAGTTCAATGCAACTGCGGTTTTTCCGGCCGACCCAAAATAACCGAAAAAGCCCACGACTTAGTACTCTTTGAATGCGCAAAATGCGGCAACACCCCGAAAGCAACAAGCGGAAACAAAATAATATTGAAAAAAGTATCAGTCGAATAAAATGAAAGTCCTGGTATTCGGAAAACACGCACTGCAAGGAGACGACCTAGCAATAAAAACAGCGCGAAAACTAAGCGGAAAACTCAAAAAAATAAACTTCGTTGAATGCCAAGACCCCCTTGCAATCCTCGAGGAAAAACAAAACGTCACAATACTGGATGTTGCCAAAGGCATAAGCAAAGTCCAATACATAAAAAGCGAAAACCTGAACATTTCAAAAAAAGTTTCCTTGCACGACTTCGACCTTGCAATTGCAATAAAACTCGCAAACAAAATGCAACCTTCCAAAAAAATGAAAATACTGGCAATACCCTTAAACTACACGGAAAAAAAAGCAGTCAACGAAACAAAAAAAATACTTGAAAAAAAAGTCTTAAGACAATAAACCGCAATTCATGTCCGATAAAACCTCTTCTTGTGAAAGAGCCCGGTCATAAATTTTGACTTCGTCAACACTGCCTTCAAAATGAAAGTCACCGGGAGAATTAAGCTCCCGGTGAGCAACGTGCAACGGCCCACTGTCCGGGTTTATCGTGCCAGTAACGGTTTTCGTGCTTCTAAGCACGCCGTCAACAAAAAGCTTTTGCTCGTTAGTAGAACTGTCGTAAGTTCCAGCAAAATGATGCCAGTTTTGCGGGTCGGAAACAGTGAAACAATTAGTGTAGTCCGCCCACGAAAGACCAGCGGTGTAAACAATAAAACACATATCGCTTCCGCCGCCTGAATTTCCAAGTATGAACGCGTCGTACTTGCTGACAATTTGCCAAATCCCGCTGTAACCCATTGAATCCGCAGACTTCACCCAAGCAGAAACAGTAATTGCTTCAGTAGGAGACAACAACACAGGAATTTCAACGTAATCATTTCTCCCGTCGAACTCCAAAGCTTTTCTAAACCTTCCAACAACCCACTTTGGACCGCCTGTTGCAGGCAACAAATTGCCGTCATTGCCGCCTCCAGAGGAATCCTTCGCAACAACGCCTTTTCCCTCGTTAAACCCCCACGACAAAATCAAAGACGATGCCAACTCACGCATCTTGCCAGCATCACAGGCAACCTGCTCGTGATGCTCAACATTCTGCTCAACAGCCTGAGAAGAACCAACAGCCTGATTCTGAAGAACAACAACAATAACCGTTAAAACAAGCACTACTCCCGCAATCATCAAAACATACTCAAAAGAACCCTGACCACGATTATCCATAAAGTAAATACTAACTTCAAAGACTATTTAAAAACAAGTGCTATTGAATTTCTTTTTCACAACCGCGTTATTTTAACGTCTAAAAAGTGGGTTGCGCAGGAAATACACGGGTCGTAAGCTCTGATTAATTTTTCAAGTTCAAGTATTATTTCCCTCTGGGGTTTTTTCAAAAGCGCGGGCAAGTAAAGCCGTACGTCGTCCTCTATTCTCTTCAAATTCTGAGTTGTGGGAGTGATGATGTTTGCCCATGAAATGGAGCCATCTTTTTCAATAGTGTAATCGTGAAACAAAAGTCCCCTGGGCGCTTCAGTAACGCTCACCCCGCGCACGTGGTCGGGCAAATCATACTGCGGGGTTGCAGAAGAAACCTCTTTTTCTTTTGACAAGTCTATTTCATCGCACAACTGCACTGCGCGGCAAAGCAAGTGCACGCATTCAACGCTTTGGGCGAAGTTGTTGAAAAACGGGTTTTTTGCGGGGAAGACAATGTTTTTTTCCTTTCCGAATTCCAACGCTTCCCTTGCGTTGTTGCAAAGCTTTTTTCCCTTCAAGTTCAACCTTGCCATTGCACCGTTCATGAAGCTTTCGCCGTGCAAGGAAACGGTTTTGGACGTGGAATGCGCAGGAGCGACTTCGTCCAAGTGAACCGCGTAATCGCCTTGTGAAATGGACTGGTCCGAGGAAACAAGCTTGCCGTCCAGCAAAGCGTACTGGTTTTTTTTGTCCAAGGCAAGGTAAAGGCTGTCACGTTCAAAAGACGGGTAGTTAAGGGAAGAAAAAAGTTTTGCGCATTTTTTTGCGTCCTCCAAAACGCTTTGAAGGTGCTCTTTTAAGAATTCAATGGCTTTGTCAGACGGAAGCGACGTGAAACCGTTTATTTTTTGCGTTATCGGGTGAACCTCGCGGCCTCCCAAAAGGCGGATTATTTCATTCCCAACGCGTTTCAAACCTATGCCTCGCCTTAACTCCTTGGGGTTTTTTGAAGACAAAACCAGCGCGTCAGGCAAGCCCAAGTAATCCGGCAACGCCAAGAAATACAAGTGCAAGTAATGACTCTGCAACATCCCCCCTATGTGCATAAGTTCCCTTAACTGCCGCGTTGCCTTGGAAGGCTTGATGCCAAGCGCGTTTTCAACTGCCTGCAAAGCGGTAATCGAGTGCACCACGCTGCACACCCCGCAAATGCGGGAAGTCAACGGCGAGGCCTCGTCGAACTTTCTTGTTTTAACTATTCCCTCGAAAAAACGCGAGCCTTCAAAAACCTCCATTTTAACGTCTTGCACTTTGGAACCAGACACTTTCACGTGCAATTTGGCGTGCCCTTCAATTTTTGTTATATGGTCCAGGTTTATTTCATGAGTCATTTTTTAAAAATCACAGGTTTTCAAGTTCCCCATCGCACAAAAACTCTCCGTATTTTTTAGAACTTCCGGCAAAAGTTCTCAACTTTTTTACTATTTCATCATGAGTAAGCCCGTGAAATTTAAATAATTCAATCATTTGCTTCAAGTTAGCATCGTCAGTCGGCCCCCTGCAACCCTCGCAAACAAAACCGTTTGACGGGCACACCGCGTTGCACCCTGCAAGGGAAATCGGCCCCATGCAAGGCGCGTCCGGAAACAAACAACGGTTTTGACGAGTACGGCACTCGGTGCACACGGGCCTGCTTTCAACAAGGGGAATTCGCCCTGCAACAATTGCATGAAGCGCGGAAAGAGTTTCGTTCCGGTCCACCGGACAACCCCTCAAATAATAGTCAACCTCAACGTATGAGTCGATGCCGGTCGCACAAATGGAGTCAACATGAGCACCGGGAGGGTAAACCGCGCACACCGTTGCCTTGTGCAAAAAATTTTTTATGTTAGGCACTCCGCCAAAACACGCGCAAGTTCCAAAGGCCACGAGCTTCTTCGTCCTGTTGCGGACGTATTTGACTTCTTCCACCTGCTTTGGCGTTGAAATCGCGCCTTCAACAAAAACAACGTCAAAAGGACCTTTCCTGTTTTTTTCGCGGGCCATTGGAAAATGAACGATGTCAACCTCTTTAGCCACAATCGGCAAAAGCCCTTCCAAGTTCAACAACTGCATTTGACAGCCCGCGCAACCTGTGAAACTGAAAACGCCCACTATTTTCTTTTTCATTTACAAAAACCTTTTGTTTCACTCCTTAAGTTTTATAGCCTCACTCCAGGAAAACACGGGACCGTCACGGCAAACGTACTTCCCACGCGCCATGCAGTGCCCGCATTTTCCAATCCCGCAACGCATGTTTCTCTCAAGAGAAACAATCACGTTGTCAGGACTAAAACCCTGCTTTTCCAATTCTTCAACGCAAAACTTCATCATAAGCGGAGGACCGCAAGCCAAGACAACCGAGTTTTTCAACGGCTTGTAATGGTGCAAAAGCGCAGGCGCGCGACCAATGAAATGATTCCACGAACACGAAGACGGCACTTCGTCAACGCTTTGGTAAACGTCAACCACTTGGTTGCCCCGCCAGTTCTCCAAATCCAAAGAAAAAGAAACATCTTGCGGGGTTCTGGCAGCGTAATACAACGCAAGGCTTCCAAACTTTTTCCGCTTGGACAAAACATTCAAAAGCGTTGAACGGACAGGCGCAATGCCCAGCCCTCCTGCCAAAAACACTAAATCGCGGCCTTCCAACTCGTTTAGCGGAAAAAAGTTTCCAAAAGGACCCCGCACGCCTATTACCCCGCCTGGTTTTAACTTGTGCAAATTCACTGAAACGTTCCCGACTTTTTTGATTGTTACTTCAAAAAACTCGTTTGCAAACCCCGAATCAGAAGAAATGGAAAAAGGCGCTTCCCCGACTCCAAAAACAGTCACTTGAATGAACTGGCCCGGTTTGAAAGAAAACTTTTCACGCTGTTTTTTGTCTTTAATGCGAACACGCAGAGTCCTTATTGCATGCGCTTCGTCCTTCACGCTTACAACTTCGGCAAGAAACGGAATAAACGGGTTAACAACTATTTTTCATCACTTTGTTTCAAGGGGAGTCCTTGCAATTTCATTCAAAACCTTGACATGATTAATGCCCGTAAGGCAAACTGGAAAACACCTGCCGCATCCAACGCACGAGGGACGGCCGAAAAACTCATACGAGTAAGCGTACTTATGAAATACCCTGTGCTTCACACGCGAGGACCTGTTGCGCCTGAAGCAAAAGTCCCCTCCAACCCTGCCAAACTCCATGTACTGACAAGAATCCCAACGCCTTACCCGCACGCCGCTTTCAAGACCCAAACTGTTCTGGTCCTCAACGTCAAAACAAAGGCAAGTAGGGCACACAATGGTGCACGCACCGCAAGAAATGCACTTTTTAGCGGTTTCATCCCACAAAGGATGGTCGTAAGAATGCTTCATTGACAAAGCAGCAGACTCCTCCAAAACCAAGTCGCAACGAATATCCGGCTTTGAAACCTCTCCGGCGTACTTTGAAAGCCCTGCTTTTACAATCAGTTCCTCTCCCTTTACAGAACCCGCCTGCAAAACAAAAAACGTTCCCTCATCTTGAAAAAGCAAGTCAAAACCCTCGGGAACGCTGTCAAAACCAAGAGAGGAACAAAAACAGTGGTCTGCAGCCTTGCGCTTGCACTGCAAAACCGCGATCAAAGTGTTTTTACGCAAAGCCGCGTAGTACGGGTCAACAACCCCCTCAAGCATGAACTGGTCATTCAAATTAATAGCGTGCAACTCGCACTGGCGAATCCCAAACAAAAAACGTTTTTTTGAAGGCGTTGACAGCAAGTCCTCGACTTTACCTGAACTCAACGAATACTCCAAAACCGCCTGCGAGCGCGGAAGAAAAAACCTTTTTGAAGAAAAAACAGTGTTTCCATACTCCAAGTCAGGAACCTGCCCCTTTGAAAGAACTTCAAAAACATGCCCTGCCTCCGAAGAAACCGGTCCAAAAACCTCGTACTGCAAGTGAAGCATTTCGGTGAATTTTCCAAGGCCGGACTTGTCAAGCTTAAATAAAACATTTTTTAATTTCAAAGGCTTTCACTCCCAAAAAAAAAGCAAGTTTAACAGAGAAATGATAAAAAAAGCTTGAAATAAATACCTTTCAACTAAAGCATTTTCTTTGAATTGAAAAAAAAGAATTAGTAAAAAAAATAAAAAAAAAAGAAAGGAAAAAGGC
>JBHHTN010000074.1:0-5516 GCA_046753405.1 Candidatus Micrarchaeia archaeon
ATTCAGGTTCAATGCAGGAAGAAGCAGCAGCGCTCAAAGTCCCGTGCGTCACGTTAAGATACGTAACAGACAGGCCGGAAAGCGTGCAGGCAGGCGTAAACCTTTTGGCGCCGCCGAAAAACATCCGCACAATACTCAAGGCCATTGCAAAAGCGGACAAAAACAACGCGGCAATGAGAAAAAAGAATAACCCGTACGGAAAAGGCAACTCTTCAAAACTGATAATTGACGCAATTGAAAAATTCGAAGGCAAGCTTATACAATGGGAACATGAAAAAAGGTGACAAAACAATTTGGAGCAAAAAGCTGAAATAGGAATATTCGGAGGAAGCGGTTTTTACTCGTTTTTAGACAACGTGCAGGAAATAGAAGTTGAAACGCCGTACGGCAAGCCAAGCGACAAAATCGCATTGGCCGAAATGGCAGGACGCAAAATTGCGTTTTTGCCCCGTCACGGCCACGAACACGATTACCCGCCGCATATGATAAACTACCGCGCCAACATTTGGGCGTTCAAAAACCTGGGCGTAACCAGGGTAATCGGCCCTGCAGCAGCAGGCTCTTTGCAAAAAAACGTAAAGCCCGGAGACTTCGTTGTATGCGACCAGTTTGTAGACAGGACAACAGGGCGCAAGGACACGTTTTACGACAAAAAGCCGGTAACGCACATAAGCGCTGCCGAACCTTACTGCAGCAACTTGCGAAAAGTTGCAATTGACGCTGGAAAAAAATGCGGAATAAAAGTGCACGAAAAAGGCACCGTAGTAGTAATTCAAGGACCAAGGTTTTCAACCAAGGCCGAAAGCAGGTGGTTTACCCAAAACAATTGGGAAGTCATAAACATGACGCAGTACCCCGAAGTCGTCCTATCACGCGAGCTTGAAATGTGCTATGCGAACATTTCTTTGATTACCGACCACGACGCAGGAGTAGAAGGCATAAATCCTGTGACAGCCGACGAAGTGGTTAAAACCTTCAACGCAAACAACGAAAAACTCAAAAAACTGCTTTTGAAACTCATCCCAAGTGTTCCAAAGGAAAGAAACTGCCAGTGCAAAGAAGCTCTCAAACACGCAAGAATATGAACGAGTAACGTGAAATGAAAAAACTGTTAACAAGCCTCAACAGAAGAGTAAACGAAATCAAAAATAAAAGGAATTATTCTCAAGGTCAGCCAATAGCCTTAAAAATTGAAACCTCGACGAGTGAAAAAGGAAGGCACAATATTTGGCTAGAACACGAAGGAGAAGAAAAATTCGTCGGAAAAATAAAGAAAAAATTGTCAAGAATTATAGAAGAAATTGAAAAAAAACACAACCTCGAAACTAAGGCAACCTACAAAAATGAAGACATTTCAAACGCGACGATTAAAACGTATGAACTTAAACTTAGAACAAAAACAGTAAAATAATAAAAATTAAAGGGCTAACACATGACTATTTTGTGCACTGGTTCAATCGCCTTGGACACCACCCGCACCCCGTTTAAAACCGTTGAACGCGTCTTAGGCGGAAGCGTAAGCTATTTTGCGACAGCGGCAAACTTCTTTCACCCAATTGCAATTGTAAGCGCAGTTGGAAACGATTTTCCAAAAGAACACTGGCAGTTTTTGGAAAACCAGGGAATCAACCTAAGCTGCGTAAAGCGGGTTGACGGAGAAAAAACGCTGTTCTTTGACTCAAGCTTTGGCTACGACTTCCACGCACGAAAGGCAAACAAACTTGAATTAAACGTATTTGAAAATTTCCAGCCAAGTATTTCCCAAGAGCTTGCAAAATCAGAATACGTCTTTCTTGCAACGCTGCTTCCACAAGTGCAACTGGACATCCTCAAGAACACGCCGAAGAAAAAGTTTTCATTCATGGACACCATCGAGTACTACATTCAAACCGACAAAAAAGGAGTGGAAAAAGTCCTTGGGGAAGTCGACGGCGCAATCTTAAACGACGTTGAAGCACGCATGCTGTGCAACACGCCCAACCTCATAAAAGCGGGAAAAAAAATACTCGACCACGGAATGAAAATCGTGATTTTAAAAAAAGGCGAACACGGGTGCCTGGTTTTTACAAAAGACCAAATACTCCCCTTTCCCGCCTTTCCCTTGGAAGAAATACGCGATCCAACAGGCGCAGGAGACTGTTTTGCAGGAGGATTCATGGGGCAAATCGCCAAAGGCGGGGGAAAAACCGACAACCACAGCTTGAAAAAAGCCGTTGCCTACGCAAACGTAATGGGCTCCTTCGTAGTGGAAGACTTCGGCTTAAACCGCTTGGAAAAAATAAAAAACGGAGACATAGAAAAAAGATTCGAACAATACAAGGAAATGGTATCCTTGCCGTAAGAGGTTTTGAAAAAAAATGACGAATGAAAAAATAAGCTGCAAAATTTTAACATGGGACGACGTCGACGACTTATGCAAAAAACTCGCTTCAAAAGTATCCGATGCAAACTATAAGCCCGACATGATAATAGGACTAGCAAGAGGAGGATGGTTCACCGCCCGCGTACTATGCGATCTTTTAGGCGTAAAGGAACTGGTTTCCCTTAAAGTCGAACACTGGGGAATAACCGCACAGCCCGACGGAAAAGCCGCAATAAAATACCCCTTCCAACTCGACTTGAAGGGCAAAAACGTTTTGGTTGCAGACGACATAACCGACACCGGCGAAAGCATGAAAATAACAACCGACTACATGCAAAAAATGAATCCCAAGTCACTGCGCACCGGAGTACTGCAACACATTTCATCCACCTCAAAGTTCAACCCCGATTTTTACGGCGAAGAAGTGGACTGGCACTGGTACGTTTACCCCTGGAACTTCTTCGAAGACATGGCAAACCTGATTCCAAAAATATTCAAAGAAAAAGAAGAGTTAACCGAAAGCCAAGTCAACACGCGCTTAAAAGAAAAATACAACTTCGAGTTAAAAAACAAAAAACTCAACGAAACACTTTCACAACTTGAAAAAAAAGGGTCGTTGAAAAAACACGGGCATAACTGGAAAAAAGCCTGAAACAGCCAATTTTACGTCCAAAAAGTTATGCGCCTTTGTTTTCTAGAACATACCAAAACAGAATAGTTTTAATGAGACGCTTTGTGCAGCTTTTTGACGCCAGCTAATATGTCCGATGAAAACTCTTCCGCAGAACTATCAAAAGCCCCCTCTTTTTTGGAAAAAGCGCCTTCAAACTCCGATTTGAAATCAGGAGTCTCCACTTTCCTCAAAACCACAAAACCCTCAGAAAAAAAACACGCCAATTTGTCGTTCACCCCAATTCCCGCCTTAACCCTGATTGCCTTGGGAACCACAACCTGACCTTTAGACGTTACAGTCGTAAACTCAAAATCAGCCACAATACACAACACCCAGTTTGTAAGAAAATACTACTATTTATACTTTACTACTATTTTAGACTTCGATCTGCAAATATTGGTCAAAAAAACTGAAAAACAGGCAAAAAAATAATAAAACTAAGTAAGAAATTACTACTAAGTAGGATTTTCCTACTTAGTTAATTAGTTAAAAATGGCGTTTAAAAGCAGTAATTTCAGTCGAAGTCAACTAAATAGTGGTCCAGTTGTTGCTGGTCTTGAAAAGCGCTTGCAACAAGTGATGAGAGGTCTACAACACTCACCGACGAATCAATGCTGTTTGTGGAAACGATTTCGTCTGCTACGAGTTGTAATCCGTCCAACGCATTGTTGTTAAGCACCGGGTGCACGAAGCAGGCAACTGCCTTTTTCGCCCCTTTTTCCTTGCAAGCATTCAACGCTTTTATCATTGTTCCGCCTGATGCGCACAAGTCGTCAACTACAATAGCGGTTTTTCCCTCGAACTTCACGCCGTCAGGCTTTTTCATCGTGATTTCTCCCGTGCGAACGTCTCTTTGCTTGTCAAACGCGGTCCACTGGCCGAACCCGAGCTTGTCAATGAAGTGCTTGGCAAGGGAAATCGCGCCTTTGTCGGGGCCTACTGCAATTACCTTTTCCTTGTCAAAATCTTTTTTTGACAAAAAGTAGTTCGCAAGAAAGCTTGTTGCATCCAAGTCAAAAACTTTTCCTGAAAAAAATCCCGGCAAGTCCCCTCTTGAATGAGAGTTAACAGTTACAAAACGGTTTGCCCCCGCGTTTTCCAAGAACTTGGCAACAATTTCAGTTGAAACCGGTTGCCCTTGCAAGTACTGCTTGTGCTGCCTTGCGTAAATCAAGTAAGGCATCGCAACTGCAAGGGTTTTAGGTTCAAGCCTGCGGATAACGTCTACGACGAAGATGACTTTGACCAGGTAGCTGTTGGGGTTTTCTCCAGATTTCATTTGAAGAACTAAAACACAGTCTTGTTCCTTCAACGCGTTGTTGCCTGCCTCATCCAAAACCACTCTTGGACAGACTTCGCCGTCGCCGAAAACGCGGTCTTCAACTTTCAAAAATTCGCAGGCAAGCCTTTGAGAAACTAGCTTGCCGAAGTCATCACCGACAACAATCATAGAAAAACCAAAACCCTAAAGTATATTTGGCAAGCAAGTTTCTTTAATGCTTCTTTCAAAAGGGTTTTTTCAGAACCTTAAGTGTTTTTTTGCCCGCTTTCCCGCCATGGTAAAACCGTGGACAAGCAACGGCCTTGTTTTAGAGCGCTTGCCGTGAACTGCGCTTTCCCCTTTTTTAATTGCTTTTTTCAACTCGTTTTCGTTTTTTGCAAAAACGTACGTGCAAGACGTCCCAAGTTCAAACAAGAAGTGCGCGTCGCTTCCGGCAATTGCCGCAAGCCCGTGTTCTGACGCGAAGACCAATGCGCGCTCATTGCTTTTCCAATTCATCACGCGCGAGTTGTACACCTCTATTGCGTCAACACTCTTCAAAAGCTTCAAGGGCAGTTTTTCCAATCTTATTCTGCTTGAGCGAAAAGAATCAAAGGGGTGGGGAATTGCCACCAGTCCTTTTTGCCCTCGTATTTCACGGCAAACCTTTTCGAACCGCTCGCCGGGCTTTGACTTAAGCGGTTTTTTCAAAAAAAGCCCGAGAACTTCCCCCTTGTCGGTCAAGAATTCTGTTCCGCCTATTACAAGAAGATTAGGCGCAATTTTTTTCGCTGCCTTTTTAACTTCTTCAACGCCGTCAAAAGAATTGTGGTCAGTCACTGCTATTGCATCAAGGCCTTTGCGCCGTGCCGCCTTAACAAGCCTTTTTGGATCCGAAAACGAGTCAGGAGAATGCTTCGTGTGAACATGAAAGTCTATTTTCATTTACGGTCTTAATCTCCAGAGAATTTTTCAACTTTTTCCACGGAAAGTTTGAGTTTCAAAGCGGAATACATTACAGACGGGGCAAGCCATACGTAGATGACCGCACGGTAAAGGATGGAAACGGAAAAGCCTACTTCCATTGGAATGCCTATTAGGCTTGCGAAAAACGCGTAGGCAAAATCACGCGCTCCGAATCCGCCTGGAATAAACGAAAACACGCCTATTAACAAAGAAAGGCTGATTATGGCAAACGCTGAAAAGTAGTCCACTTGCCA
>JBHHTN010000075.1:0-5368 GCA_046753405.1 Candidatus Micrarchaeia archaeon
TTTGTCATGTGTTGAAACGCGTCTTATGGACTCAATGTCCCGCGTGGGCATTGCCCAACGCAAGATGCTGACAAAAATTCAAAACGACTTGAACAAGGCAACGGAGCACGACGCGGACTTCAAAAAGCGCGTGAAGTCAAACGAAAAAACAATTGCAGCACTTGAAAGACAAATCGCACGATTGGAAGCCAAGTTGAAAAAACGCTGAAAAAAACACTGTTTCATACTCTCCATCTACAAACTCTTTATTCGCGTTTTCAGTTACCTTGCTTCTTTTTAGTAAAATGTATGCCAACTGCCTCTAATTTTTTAAGGGTTCAACATCCTTTTGGTTTTTTTTTCAAAAGTATGCCGCGCTTGCAGTTAGCGTTCCCATGTTTACTACGCGTCCAAGTGTGTTGTAGAAAAGGAATTTTTTAACGTTCATTGCGCCAAGGCCGCAGACGAACGTCAAGGGGTCTTCGGCAAAACTGCTTGGAGCAAGCCCGAAAACAACCAGTGCGAAGGGTCCGTAGGAGTCCAAAAAGCTTTTGGCGGCATCAAGTTCTTTTTTGCTTGCAAACTTTTCAACTATTTTTTCACGGAAGAAAAAGGCAATGTAATAGTTCACAAGTCCTGCGATTACTCCGGCTAAAACGGATACTGTGAATATTGCCGCGAGCATTTCGGTGCTTTGCCGCGATGTTTTTGCGATTGCCAGGTAAAACAAGTCCGTTGGAAAAGGCAGAATCGTGCTTCCCAAAAAAACGACGATGAAAACCCCGAAAAGGCCGTATTGCAGTGTAAATCTTTGAATTTGTTCAAAGCCGTCTGGAAAACTTGTTTCAATAAAGTTAATGGCTGCAATTGAAATTATTACAAGCACAAGGCCCGCTGCGAGTGATTCCAAGAGCACTTTGTTTTTTTTGATTACATCCATTTGTTTAAGCCCTCTTGCTGAAAGTCCAAGTCTTGTGAAAACATGCGGTTTAACGCGCTTTGGATCCTGTCGCGGGAAAACTCGTATTTTTCAACTAGAAATTCGAAGAGTTTTTCTTTGTCAGGCTCTTTGAATGCAACGTCTTTTTTTGCAACGTCAAAAACTTTGGGGTGCAGGAAAGCTTTTTCTATTTCCCTCCAGTTTTCAATTTTTTCTCCTGCCTCTTCGAGGGCTTTTTCAAAGTCGTCGGAGTGCTTTTTGATCAGCTTCAACGCTTTTTTTGCCCCTATTCCGTACACTCCTTTGTTGAAGTCGGTGCCGCTTAGAATCGCAATCCATACCAGTTGTTTTTGCGACAATTCCAATGTCTTCAAGTTTTCTTCCAAGTCAAAGGTTTCAGGCACAACGTTCGCGAAAGCGTTTCTTCGAGGAAGCTTGCGTTTTCCAGTTAAAGCAAGGTTTCGTATTAGCTTGGGCGTTCCGAAAAGCAGTGAGTCGAAGTCTTGCGAGGCGGTTGCGTTTGCTGCGCCTTGCTTGTTCATGTGCGCGCACTGCGCTTCCCCTTCGGTTTCGGCCTCGATAAATGGAATCCCTAAAACATTCAAAAGCTCTTTGCTTTGCTGCACCATTTCTTTGGTCAATCGCACGGTTTGCATTGCGTAAAGGCGCATGTCTTCCTCGTCGCCTTTTTCAAGGGCTTTTTTGAATTTTTCAAGCGCGTCCTGTTTTCTCTCGGTTCGCTGCGCAATGGTGTCCGCCTTCAAAAGCGAGGGCTTGCCGTCGAAAACGTAGATGGGCTTTATGCCTTTTTCAAGCAGGTTGCACGAGCGGTAGAAAAGTCCGGACAAGTGGGATGTGACGACCCCTTCTGATGTCATCAAAGCGGTTCCGTCGCGCTGCCTTATGATGCTTAAAAACTGGTGTAAAACGTTGTACGCGTCAACTGCCACGGTTCCCTGCAACTGTTCAAGGGAAGCTTCTTTTTTTTGCAGGATTCCGTCTATTTTAGCGCCCATTTTAGTTCGCCTTGTTCCTAATAATTGCGTTATGTTTTATTAACCTTTGACGCTTTTACCTTATAGGAAGTTGCGTGATTTTTTTTTGGATAAAACCTGCGATTTGTGCGGAAAGCCTGCGGTTGCCCAGGCAAAAGTGGAGGGCGCCACGGTAGGCGTTTGCAAATCTTGCGCTTCTTTCGGGCAGGTAATTGAAAAGCCAAAACCCGTTTTCGCTTTCAAAAAGAGTTTCAAGGCTCCAAAGCAGTTTTCAATTGTTGAAGACTACGGCGGTTTGATTAAAAAAGCACGGGAGAAAAAAGGCCTTTCAAGGAATGATTTGGCAAAAAAAATTTTTGTAACAGACGGAGAACTTGCAAGAATCGAGGAAGAGCACTTGGCGCCGCGGGAAAAAGTGGCGCGCAAGCTTGAAAAAGAGTTGAACATTGTCCTTGCATCCGTTGAAGTTGAAGAAGAAACAACTTCTTCAAGTGCAGGTTCTTCCCGCGGGCTCACCTTAGCGGACTTAGTGACAATAAAAAAGAAGGACTAAAAGCTTCTTTTTCTTTTTGGTAAAAATCAGTTGATTTGCATTATGATGTCGTTTTCAAAAAAACTCAAACTCGCCTTCGTGGTAATTTTTTCGGCGTTCTTGTTCTTCTCAATCGGCTTTTCCGAACTTGACAATTTTTTAAAAACAGTGTTGATGTTGTCGGTTTTGGTTTTGTCGGGAATGCTAATCGGCCGCTTGACGGGAATGGAAACTTATTACGGAATCATAATGCTTCGGGGCAAGGCAGGCCTTGGGTTCATGGAAAAGCTTGCGAAAAAGCACCCTGATTTTTTCAGGGAAGTTGCCGACTTTGGTTTGAGCATGGGCTTTGGTTTGCCTTATTCGTTCATGCTTTTTTATAAAAAACCGCGCAAGTTTTTACTGCACGCCTTTTTCGTAGTCTTGTTCTTTTTGCTTTTGTCTTTTGCGTACGCAGGCGCTCCTGGAAGCCCGTCTTCTGTTCAAACTGCTCTTTTTGTCCTGGCTTTGGGTTTGCTTGGAGGACTTGCGGGCTTGGGCTTTGTGCTGCTTGCAATTCAAGCAATGGCAATTCTAACCGTGCCGAACATTCCCGCGGGCGTGATGCTTGTGATTCCCGGCCTTACTGTTCCGCTTGAATGGGTTGTGGCCATTCTTATTGCCGCAGCTGTTCACGAAATTGCCCACGGGGTTCTCTCTCGCGTTGAAAAATTGAATGTCACTTCTTCCGGCGGAGTTTTGTTTGGGTTTTTGCCAATTGGCGCGTTTGTAGAGCCTGACGAGAAGAAATTCAAGAAAATTGACACTCATAAAAAGCGCCGCATTCTTGTTGCGGGAACTACTGCCAACTTTTTCACTGCATTGCTGTTTTTTCTTTTGACCCTTTTGGTTTTGCCTGCGTATCCGCTGTTTGCAGGCGGCCTTAGCATTGCATCGGTTTCAAACACTTCCTCTGCCTTGGGCGTTCTTTTTGAGGGAGAACGCGTTTTGTCCGTAAACGGGCAGCCCGTTTTGCTGCAGGCGGACTTGGCGCGCTTTTCCAAAGGAGGCTTTTTGTCGATTGAAACTTCTCAAAAAACCTTGAACGTTTCAATCACAGAGGTTGTCGTTGATTCTGTAAGCGTTTCGACTTTTGCCTACGCGTGCACGGGCATTGCAAAATTCAATCCTTTTGACGAGTGCTTTGTGGGATACTCGATTGCCTGTTCTGCTGCAAGCGTTTTTTGTCGTCCTGCGGACTACTCTGTTCCTGCCAAAGGAGTCTTAAGCAAAGGCGAATTGTTTTTGGAGGCAGAAGGCGTCGTAGTGCGCTCGTCGCAAGATCTTGCCAGCGCGTTGTCGGAAAAACGCGCCGGAGACGAGGTAGTATTCAAAACAAACAGAGGAGTAAAGAAACTTGTTTTGGACTCCAACGGAAAAATCGGGGTTCACACCAAAACCCGTGCAACTGTTTTGTTTGAAGAAGTTCCGAAACAGGGAATGGAGTTTGCCTACGACTTGTTCAAGCTTTTTTTGTCGATTTTAAGTTCAACTGCTTACCTCAATTTTGCCCTTGCGGTTATTAACCTGTTGCCGTTGTTTATTACCGACGGGAGCAGGTTGGTTTACGAGGAGCTGCTTTTAAGGTTCAAGGAGAAGTATTCGGACAAAAACTCTTTGTCCGCTAAAATTACTGTTTTTGTGGGTCTTGCAACTGTTGCAATGCTTTTGATCAACTTGATTGTCCCTCATATTGGGTGAAATTACGTGCGTGCTACTAACAAGGACGTCTTGATTTTTTCCTTTGACGGCTTGAACCGCAAGGTGGAAAAGGCAAAGGGGAAGGAGAAGTCGAAGTTTCTTGAATTCTTTGACTTTCGCAAGTTGTATGCGCCGCCTCAAACGCACTTGGAGAGGGGTTGGACTTACGGTTTTTTGGGGGGCGAGTTTTTCTCTGCTTTCATTGCAATTGGAGAGGACAAGCACGAGCAAATGCTTTTTCACGAACTGCGTTTTGAAGGCAAGACTTACAAGTTGGGCGAGGGGTTTTGCACGGTCAAGTATTCCCAGAACAAGATGAGTGTTTCGGACAAAACGCGCGAGTTGGTTTGGAATGGAGAGCCTCCGCAGTACGCTGTTTCCTTTGAATTGAAAGGGAAAAAAGGAAGCTTGTTTTTCAAGTATTGTTTTTTACAGCACAAAAAAAGCATAGGCTTTTACAAAGGGGTTCACAAGGCTTTTGACCGCCTTACGTCTTACTGGTTTTTCAGTCCAATGAAGGCTCAAGTGAAAATAAACGGGAAAGGCGATTTGTCGGAGTTCAAGTTGGGCAAGCTTGAAGAACTTGTCGGCACGACAATTGAAACGCAGTTTGCCTACACTGAGAGGGTGAGGATACTTGTGCCGTTGCTTTCCATGGGCTGGTACTGGCATTTGCTTGACTGTTTCACGCGGGATGCCCGAGAGCCTGAAAAAATAATGGGGTTCATGGATTTTTACTTCAACAACAAGGACTTGAAAATGCTTCTTCCGCTTAACTTCCAGGTGTACCACGTTGACTTGAAAAGCGGGGCTTTCAGCGTGTTCGGCGAGGCACAGTGCAGGCTTGAATGGAGGAGAAAAACGCCTGTTTTGAAGGTGAATACTTTTGGGGGCAAAAAAGTGTCTTTTGAAGTGGAAAGCAGCCAGCATCCGGATACTATTCAAATAAAGGACAACCTTGTTTACGGCCGTTTTTTGCTTCACGACATTGACTACGCGGCGTATCCAAGTGTGGGCAAGGCAAAAATAGGGAAAAAGCATTACAAGGTCATTGGAACAGGGGAGGTAACTGGAAAACAGCCTTCTGTGTGGATTTGAGCAAACTGGTTTTTTTTACGCTTGGGAGTTGCAAAGAAATGTTTTTGGTTTGCAACCCGCTTTATTCTTCTTGATTTTTTCAGG
>JBHHTN010000076.1:0-5205 GCA_046753405.1 Candidatus Micrarchaeia archaeon
TTTAACATCGAACGCACTGAAAATCCAAGTCGTCCTAACTACAATCGAATCTTCCTTCGACAAAGTGATTTTTTCACCTTCAAATTTTGAAGAACCGTAAACACTCAAAGGATTCGGAGAGTCTTCTTCGACATAAGGACCGTTTTTTCCGTCAAAAACGTAGTCTGATGAAAAAAACACTAGTTTTGAACCATGTTTTTCACATAATTTGACAACGCGTTTTGTGCCTTCAACGTTGACGTTGAAACACTCTTTTGACATTGACTCGCATAAATCCACATTAGTCATTGCAGCGGACAAAATTACAGTACTTGGCTTTGCTTTTTCAAAAGCATCAGCAATAGTCTTCTCATCAGTTAATGAAACTCTTAACGCGTCATCTTTGGGCTTTTCAAGATACGTGCCAGTAACAGGAACGCCTCGCGCTTTGAGTTCTTTTTGAATCGCTCGGCCGACTTGGCCAGAGGAACCTATTACAAGTATCAAATGTTGCCACCGTTTTTAAAAAAACACATTTTTAATCAGGGAAAACCCGTTGCCAATAAGCTGTTTTAATTGACCGAAAGAACGCAAATCCAGTATTTTCTTTAAAATAAACGACGGCCGCAGATAAAAGTCAATTATTGCCTTGTTTCTCAAACGCGCGGCTTCTTTCTTTGACAACTCCGGCGTTTCCATTGTAGGCTCGGAAAGCGATGCGTCGAAAAGCTCGGTGTCAATCGTGCACCACTTGTTTTTCAGTGCTTCCTCACGCAAGGGAGACCCTACAAGAGGCAAGGCAATGTTGAAAGACGCGTAGTCGGGGTCAATTTCCTTTGCAAATTCAATTGTCTGCAAAGCGGTTTCCTTTGTTTCTCCGGGCAAACCAATAATGAAATGCGCCAAGGTAATAACCCCGTGCTTTTTGCACAAAGCAAATCCTTTTTTGATCTGGTCGCGGTTGATTCCTTTGGAGTACCTCTTCAAAAGATCGTTGTTACCACTTTCAACTCCAAGCATCAAAGTATGGCAACCGGCGCGCTTCATAACGTCCAAAAGCTCGTCGTCTAAAAGATGAACGCGCGTTAAAGCCGACCACGTAAGATCTATTTTTTCGTCAATCATGCGCTTGCACAAGTCTATTATCTTGGCCCGATTCAGCGTAAAGGTGAAGTCCTTGAAGAAAACCTCTTTAATGCCAAGTTCTTGAATGTGCCGCAGCTCCATCATCGTGTTTTCATTGGGCCTGTCGCGAAAACCAACCAAGGCACCGATGCAAAACGTGCAGGAATAAGGACAGCCCTGGCTTGTAATTACCGTTGTCAAGGGCAATCGCTTGGCGTGCGAAAGACGGTAGTGTTTGATGGGAAAAAGCTCGTGGCGCGGAGTTGGAATTTCAAATTTAAGCGGACACTTGCGCAAACCAATCAAAAGTTCGTCGTTTCGCCTAATAATCATGTTTGGTATTACGCCCAATTTTCCATCCAAGTAATCCATAACATCCCTGCTTGTAAACTCAAGCAAAATGGCGTCCAAAAAAGAGTAACGCTTCATGAATTTCTCGCCCAAAAAAAGCAGGAACCCGCCGCTTGCAATTGCCGTGAAATTTTTTGATTTTTTCAATCTCTCTATGAACTTGAAATCGTTGTTCCAAGAAGGCGAGGCAGTAAGGAAAATAAGCGTGTCAAAATCCATTTTAGAAATTTTTTCGAACGCCTCGTCAAAACCCATCATTAAAACGTTGGCGTCCAAAACCGAAACTTCGTGTTTTTCCGAAAGTATTCCGCTTAAAACCAATAGGTCAATGGGCGCCCAGTAGTAATCCGCCTTGGACGAACTGCAGCAGTAGCCGTCACGCAAGTAAAGCTTGTCTCCAGGCGGATTCAAAAGAAGAATCTTGCGCCTTTGTCTTGTTGAATCAACCATATAAACAAAACCCGTTATTTTCTCAGAACAATTACTTCATTAAGATAAATCAAAGGAAAAGGAACTTGAGAAACCGAATCCTTCGTCAAACCAAGTTTCAAACCCAGTTCAACAACGTCTGATGCCTTAAGCTCCGACTTGTGCGCAGTCACTTCCTCTAAAGACTCGGCTTTCGAACCAAAAGCGATTTTTCGGCCAATTTGCAACACGAACTCATTTGGAACCGTAATTATAAGCTTGCCTCCATCGCGAAGGCTTTCAACCAAATTACGCATTACCTTAAGAGGATCGTCAACGTGCTCTAAAACCTCCGAGCAAATAATCTTGTCGAACTTTTCAGGCGACTTAAAGGATGAAACGTCGGCTTTTTGAAAAATTAGGTTGTCAAGACCTTCGAGCTCGGATTTTTTTTTGGCAAAATCAAGATACTCCTGTTCAATGTCAATACAGGCAACCTTTCCGCCTTTTCCAACCCGTCTTGCAACCGGTATTGCAATGTACCCCTCGCAACACCCCGCTTCAAGCACGCTTTCCCCTTTGTTGACTTGAGACAAAATCGCGTTGACACGGGAGTTGACAGCAAAGCTGACAATCGGATTGCTTGATTTGTACATGTGTTCTTGGACCAAAAAAAAATACACCCTTATTTTTTGCGCTTAAGTGCCAACAACTTGACCAGTTTTTCGGTTTTTCTTTGATAAACAACTACTTTTCGATAAATTAGAAAACTCAGAATGAAAAGTGCAAGAATTGATGAAATTACAAGAAAGTCCAAAACGCGAATAAACGCAAAAGGCCTAAGCAGCGGACTTAAAAGACCTGGAAACACTGATGCAAACAAAAGCCCAATCCAGATCGCGCCCCAAAGCGTCAAGTCGGACACGTCAAAAAGGCCTTTTCGATATTGAATAAACGAATAATACATTAAAAGAAGCGCGAGGGCCAGTCCAATAAGCTGAATACTCATCAAACCCATTATTGTTTCGAATTCGAATCCCATTTAAACACCTTCCAAAAAATAGTCATCAAGAAAATATTAACGCCAGTAAATATATCCGTTCCTTTAACTTTAGTCCAGGAATCATACAACGAGTCAATCGGAACTTCCTTGTACTTCAAACGCTTCAAGGCTATTTCTGATGCAAACTCAGAACAAATAGAGTAATCATTTGAAGTTAAATTAAGCTTGCGATAAGCCTTTGAAGTAAACGCCTTCAAACCGCTTTGAGTATCCGCAAAACTCGTTCCGTAAACAACGTTGACAACGAACGTAAGAAAACCGTTTCCAAAACGCTTGACAAAAGGCATATTTTTCCTTTCTTTTGTACGAACGGCCAAAACAACGTCGTGTCCCTTTGAAATTGCCCTTAGAAGAAGTGGAACAGCCGAAACAGGATGCTGGCCGTCAGCATCAAGGGTAATGACCACATTTGCCTTAAGCTTTTCAAAAGCATAATCCGCACCAAAGCGCGTGGCAAAACCAACGCCCATGTTAACCGGAAGTGCCAAAACTTTCGCTCCGGCAACTTCTGCTTGTTTTGACGTGTCATCCGAACTGCCATCGTCAACCACAAGAACGTTTCGAACAGTTTTACGAACCGCCGTTACAACTTCAGAAATGTTCTTGCGCTCATTGTAGGCAGGAATTAAGACAACGGTCTTCATACTACGTCAAGTCCCTCAATAAGGTTAATCGATGCAGGTTAATAAATTCTATAACGCCCACGCGCATTAGCGGAGAACTACGAAAATTCAGCAATCTTTTCATCATTTATTTTAAAAACAAAATACGCTCCGGATGAAAAAACCTCTTCAAAAAACTCCGAGTCTTTGGCCCTAAGTTTTTCCTCGGCAACAGTTTCAGCCCAAGACGGCTTGTTCCAATGGCTGAAACGACCGCCTTCAATAAAAAGAAGGTAAGAAGCACCTTCAACTGAAAAATTCTGATTAGGCAAAAAACTCATGACCCTGGGATCCATGGTAAGAAGCACTCCTTTGGCAACATCTGGATCGTTTTTCAAAAACACCACCGTCTTATACATGTCTCCAAGCAACGTGCTTAACTTGTCATCGTCTGAATCAAACAAGTGTTCAAAAGTCCAAAACAAAGACGGCGATTGAACGCCGCCGGTAGTATAACCCCTCAAAGACGATTCAGTTGCAAAAACAGCAGGATTCAAAAAAAGAAAGAGAAAAACAATCACTAAAACCGGATTCAAAAAACGTGAAAAACGCTTCAACTTCTTACGCATAAACACTGAAATCCATTCAAACGCAACAAAAACACTTCGCGAGGCTAAAACTGCAAGAAGCGGAAAAGTCAAGGAAAGGTGTCGAACTTCAAAAGACAAAAGTAGCGCCCACAAAAACATAAAAACGAAGGTGAAGGAAATAATCATCGCAGCAAAAACATTTCTCTTCAAAGCCTCAAAAAAACCAAACAACACGCCAAAACCAACTAAAAGCCAAATTGGAAAAGGTGTTTGAACAACAAACACGCCAACTGCGTAGGGCAGCCTCAACAAATAATTCGAAGCACGCTCCTTGCCCCATAACCATTCAAGGTCACTTGCTTGACCTGCACTGTGCTTTGAAAAAGTCGCAGTTAAATAATACTCGCCGTTAAACGATTGAACGTAAAAAAGTGCAGCAACAAAAATAAGCAGTGAAAAAGCCCCGGTAACAACAAACAGTTTGGTTTTATTCACGCGCTTGGACAACATTAAACCAATAAACAAAGCAAGAGGCAAACCGCCTAAAAGATACAATGCCTGTACTTTAGAGTGGATCGCCAATGCCGCAAACAAAGCCGACAAAACAAGAAGCTTTTTTGAAGAATTTTTTGAAATTGCAAACTCCGCCGCATAATACAACGCGGCAGCAGAAAGCATTGCAACAAAAATATCAGCATAACCTGAATTAAAATGAATTAAAAACCAAGGAGGTAAAACAAGCAACAACGCGGTCAGTGCACTGTTTGCATTCAACCGCCGCGAAATTAAAACCGCAAAAAAAACAGTTAATGCCCCTGCAATCGGAACAAGCGCATGGGCAAGGTGTTGCTGTATTGACCCTGCAAAAAAATACACCACGCTATAAAGCACGGGAACAAACAGCGGGTACCCCGGAAAACTAATTTTCTCTGTTGAAAAAACATCGAATGCCAAAGGACTGTACGTTGCAATTGCATCGTAAGCATAAAAAGGAAAAAAAGCGGAAGTTATCAATTGAAAAAAAACAATCACTACAACAAACAAAAAAACGAAAAAACTAAAATCAAAACGCAACTTCAATTTGATG
>JBHHTN010000077.1:0-5185 GCA_046753405.1 Candidatus Micrarchaeia archaeon
CATGAAAAACTTAAGCAAATTTACAAGACTAATCAAAACGTTTTCATTTTGACTTCTTCTGGAACTGGCGCTGTTGAATGCGGTTTGCTTAACGTCGTTGACCGCGATGATAAGGTGTTGGTTGTTGAAAACGGTGATTTTGGAAGCCGTTTGTTCAAGCAGGCTTCTTTGTATTCGGACAATGTTGAAGTGTTGAAGTTTGAGTATGGGAAGGGCGCGGTTCCTGAACAGGTTAAGGCCGAGATTGACAAGTTCAAGCCCGATGTTTTTGCAATTGTTCACAATGATACTTCAACTGCTTTGGAAAACAAAGTGAGGGATGTTTCTTCTTATGCCAGTGATGCTGGCGCGTTGATTTTTGTCGACTCGGTGTCAGGGTTGGCCGGAACGCAAATGGATTTTGACGGTTGGAAAATTGATGTTTGTGCAAGCGGTGCGCAGAAGTGTATTGGCGGGCCTGCGGGCTTGTCGTTTGTTGCAGCAAGCGACAAGGCGTTGGAAAAGGCGCGGAGGATTCCGCAGAAGTCTCATTACTTTAACTTCGGCAAGTTTGCGAAGAACGTTGAGAAATCTCAGACTCCGAATACTCCTGCGGTTTACTCTTTTTACTCGTTGCAGGTTGCTCTTTCAGAGGTTTTGGCCGAGGGCTTGGATGCTCGTATTGCGCGCCACAAGCAGTTAAGCGGGTTTGTTCAAAAATCTCTTGAAAACTTGGGTTTTGAATTGTTTACTGAGGAGGGTTATCGTTCGCAGACGGTGACGGCGTTCAAGCACGATAAAATCGAGGACATTCGCAAGGCGTTGTCTGTTGACTGCGGGTTTTTCATTGCAGGAGGACAAGCGGATTTAAAGGGTAAAATCGGTCGTGTTGCCAACATGGCTAACATTACTCAAGAGGATTTGCAGGTTTTAATGGAAGCGTTGGAGGCGTGCAAGAAAAAAGCGGAGGGAAAATAATATGACTAAGCCGAAAGTTTTAGTTGCTGACAACATGCAAAAAGAGGTTTTAGACGACCTTGCGGGTTTTGCCGAAGTCATTTTTCAGCCTGATGACTTGCACGGGGCGATTCAAGACGTTGACTTTTTAGTTGTGCGAAGTGCGACTACTGTTGACAAGGAATTGTTGTCGAAGTCCAAAAAATTAAAGGCGGTTATTCGAGCGGGGGTTGGCATGAACAATGTTGACAAGGAAGAGTGCGCCAGACTTGGGATAAAGGCGTTGAATACTCCTGGCGCGTCAACAAATGCCGTTGCCGAGCTTGCCGTTCTTTTGATGCTTGGCTGTTCGCGCAAGGTTCATCTTGCCGACAGTTCCATGAAGCAGAAAAAATGGTTGAAAAAAGAGTTGCTTGGAAAGGAGTTGAGCGGTAAGACTTTGGGGGTGTTGGGCCTTGGAAGAATCGGAACGCGTGTTGCCGAGCTTGCAAGCATTTTTGGAATGAAGACAATAGGTCATGACCCGCATGTAAGCGAGCACAAGTGCGTTAATTGCACTTCTTTTGAACAAGTTTTAGCGGATTCTGACATTATTACTCTGCATATGCCGTCAAACAAGGACACCAAGGGAGTTATCAATGCTGAAAATATTGCAAAAATGAAGGACGGCGCCATAATTATTAACACGGGTCGCGGGGACTTGATTGACCACGATGCGTTGGTGGACGCGTTGAAGTTTGGAAAGATTCATGCCGCTGGCTTGGATGTTCACGTTGTAGAGCCTTACGACGGGGTTTTGACTGAAATGGAAAACGTTATTTTGACTCCTCATATTGCAGCAAGCACGCGGGAGGCGCAACTACGGCTTGGTGAGGAAGTTATTGGGTTAATCAAAAAAGAGCACGGTGCGTGAAATCGTTTGGTTGCAAAATCTAAGTCCGGTTTGCGTCGTTCGGGTTTTTCTTTTGGCGCATCTGAAAGGGTTAAGAGTGCTAAGAGCGTTGTTGAAGATTTGCTGAATAAAAAGTTTAAGGGGCGTACAGTCAAGAAGTTGACGTTTGGCTCGTCGTCTTTGATTATTGGCGATCGCTATTTTACGGATTCCAAGAAGGCTACCCAGGGCGGGTTTGAAATTCACGACGGTTCAAGGCAGGTGGCGCTTGTTCATGTGTCGTTTGCTGGCAAGCCTAAAATTTTCGTTGAAAAAGGAAATGAGAAATTTGGCAAGGCCTTATCTGACGCTTTCAAGGAATATGCGGGTTATAGTTTTGCTCCAAAGGTTAAGTCGTTTAAAAAAGGCTTTTTGCCGAATCATACGTTTTATGACGCTGAGGTTAGGTCTGAAATGACTCGGCTTTACGCTGCTACCAGGCGACGTAAGGATCGCAGGGAGTAACCTTGTTTTCAAGCAATTAGCGTGCTTTGCGAAAAGCTTCTTATATTCTTAATTGTACTAACTCTTGTTGTTGGGTTTATTGTAAAATTCAATTGAATGTTGTTTGGGGAAAAAAATGCTTGACTTGAAGTTTGTTAGGAGTAATCCTGAGGTTGTTCGCGCGGATTTGAAGAAAAGGTGCGATGCGGAAAAGGAGAAGTGGCTTGACGAAGTTTTGGATTTGGATCTTAGGATTCGCAAGCTTAAAGTGGAGGCGGAAGGCTTGCGTTCGGAGCGCAACAAGATTTCCCGCGAGATTAACAAGTTGAAAAAGGAGGGAAAAGATGTTGCGGCAAAATTGCAGCTGGCCTCGGCCATTCCCGATGACATAAAGCAGATTGAACAGGAATCCGACGGTCTTCAGAAAAAAATCATGTTTTACTTGATGCGGCTTCCCAACATTTTGCACAAGTCGGTTCCTGTTGGGAAAGACGAGTCTGCAAACCAAGAGCTTCGAGTGTGGGGAAAGCCTGCAAAGCATGATTTTAAGGCAAAAAGCCATGTTGACTTGCTTGAAAGTCTTGATGTTGCGGATTTGGAGGCTGCTGGAAACGTTTCAGGAGCGCGTTTTTACTATTTGAAGAACGAGTTGGTAATGCTTGACTACGCGTTGATGAAGTACGGCTTGGATTTTTTGCACGACAAGGGTTTTACGCTTGTTGAACCGCCGTATTTGATGCGTCGCGAGCCTTACGAGGCTGTTACTGACTTGGGTGATTTTGAGGACGTCATGTACAAAATTGAAGACGAGGACTTGTATTTGATTGCCACAAGCGAGCACCCTTTGGCTGCAATGCTTGCAAACAGGATTTTAGAGCCGGATAAGTTGCCCGTCAAGCTTGCAGGTGTAAGCGCGTGTTTTAGGAAGGAGGCTGGAGCGCACGGCAAGGATTCCAAGGGTATTTTCCGAGTTCATCAATTCAATAAAATAGAGCAATTTGTTTTTTGCAAGCCGCAGGAGTCGTGGGGTTTTCACGAGGAGCTTTTGAAAAACGCGGAGGACTTTTTTCAGTCGTTGCAGTTGCCTTACCGCATTGTAAGCATTTGCACTGGGGACATTGGAACGGTGGCTGCCAAAAAGTATGACTTGGAGGTGTGGATGCCGGCGCAAAACGCGTTTCGCGAGGTTGTGTCGTGTTCGAATTGCACTGAGTACCAGGCAACGCGTCTTGGAATTCGCTACCGCAAGAAGAAGGGCGGGGACGAAAAGGAGGCGGTGCACACGTTGAATTCAACGCTTGTTGCCACAAGCCGTACTTTGGTTGCTATTTTGGAGAATTTTCAGCAAAAAGACGGGACAGTTGTTATTCCAAAGGTTTTGCATAAGTACACCAATGGAATAACGGAGATTAGTCCGTAAACCAAATCTTTTAATATTTTCAAATTCTGTTTTTATGTTACCGTATTTTTGAAGGTGGTGCGTGTGAAGAGGTTTTTAGCTGTTTTTTTGGTTTTAGTATTGACTGCGTCAATTGCTTTTGCTGGCGCAGGCAAGGGTCCTAAGGACAAGGGGCCTTTGGAAAAAATTGAAATTGTTCACTACGAGAAGGGTCATGCCAAGCCTCCTTGGGCCGGCGGAGGAGGCAAAGGAAAAGGCAAAACCAAGTGTTATGCTTTCATTGCCAAGGATGCCAAGTGGAAGACTGTTCCCTCTTATGCAATTAACCCGTTTAATGTCTTTAATTTGTCTGAAAGTTTTGTGACAAGCACGGTTTCAAAGAGTGCTGAAGTGTGGGATGCAGCCTCCTCAGGCGAGTTGTTTTCAGACAGTTACTCCGTTGACTATGTTGTTCAGGCGGGAAGTTTGGACGGCGTTAACGCGATTTCGTGGGGTCAGTACCCTCAAGACGGCGTGATTGCGGTTACCACTATTTGGGGTTACTTCGGCGGCAAGCCGTCAACGCGTGAAATCGTGGAGTTCGACTTGTTGTTTGACAACGATTTTGAGTGGGGAAACGCTGATTTGGATCCTTTGAAGATGGATTTGGAGAACATTGCTGTTCACGAGCTTGGACACGGCCTTGGGCTTGCGGATTTGTATGAGTCTGCTTGCTTGGATGAAACAATGTACGGTTATTCTTCTGAGGGTGAAATTTCGAAGCGTGACTTGAATTCGGGCGACGTTCAGGGTATTCAAAAGCTCTACGGCGCTTAAGATTTTTTTTCTTTTTTTTTTCTTCTTCTTTTTTTAGCGCAAAGGTTTACAACGGGGCAAAAAACTGGTGGGAAATTTGGCACGCAAGGGCGCTGCAATGCAGTTGTTGCAGGTGTTTTCCGTTGTATTGGTTCTTGCAGGTGTTGTTCTTGTTTTATTTGTTTTCAATTTCGGCGGTAAGGCGGTTGAACGCGTGCAAGGCGTTGCGGGCACTGCTGTTCCTAATGTAACTGTTTTTGCTAATGCCACAAGCGCGGAACCTGTTAATGTTTCTAATGCAACTGTTTCTGTTGAGCCGTCTGTTTCTCCGACTCCTACTGTTACGCCTTCGCCGGAGCCTTCTTCGACGCCTGTTCCAAGTGTTTTTTCGTCCAATTTTTCGTCATGGCCTATGTTCAGGTATGATTCTTTTCGCAAGGGCGGTTTTTCAAAAATTGTTCCAAAGTACGGTTGGGTTCAAGAGTGGGTGTTTGAGGCGGGATCGCTTGTGTTTTCTTCTATTGCAGTTGCAAACGGACGCGTTGTTTTTGGAAGTGATTCCAACAAGGTTTTTGCATTGAAGGAGGATTCGGGGGATGTTTTGTGGGAGTTTGACGCTGGTGCCTGGGTGCGTTCTTCGCCTGCCATTGAAAACGGGAGTGTTTTTTTCTGGAACACTG
>JBHHTN010000078.1:0-5168 GCA_046753405.1 Candidatus Micrarchaeia archaeon
TTGGCAGGCTGAAGGCGTTGGCTTACAATTTTTTGGCAACTTTGAGCGCTTTTGCGGGGGCGCTGATAGTTTTGTTTTTGTCGCGCGAGGTCGTGTTGTCTTCGCTTCCTTTTTTGTTGGCAACCGGCGCGGGCGGTTTTGTTTACATTGCTACTGCGGATTTGTTACCTGAGTTGCACAAGGAAAACGACCCGGTCCAGTCTCTTCAACAACTGGTTTTGCTTGTTTTGGGCGTGTTTTTCGTAATCGGCGCGGGAGTCTTAGTGGGACACGCTTAGCTTTTAAGTTTTTAAGCCTGGTTTGCTTTTGTTGTTGAAGGAAAGGACGGGGTTTTTTTTGGGTGTTTGACTCGTTTTTTGCTGCGTTTTTGCTTGTCGCAGTTACCGAGTTTGGTGACAAAACGCAGTTTATGATTCTTCTTCTTGCATCTGGCGGACGAGCCTTTAGCGTTTTGTCGGGAGCGCTTTTGGCTTTTTTGGTTGTGGACGGTCTTGCGGTTGTTTTCGGCGCTTTTGTTTATTCTGTTGTTCCGTTGTATTTGTTGAAGTTTTTTGCCGGACTGCTTTTTTTGGCGTTTGGCCTCTGGACGCTTTTGCACTATGCGTCTGAGGCGCGGTCTTCTTTTTCTAAGAACGCCTCGTTTTTTTCTTCTTTTGTTTTGGTGGCGTCTTCGGAGTTTGGTGACAAGTCCCAGGTTGCAGTTGCGTTGCTGGCCGCGCAGTCTGGGGATTTGTTTCAGGTTTTGTTCGGTGCGTTGAGCGCCTTGTTTATTCTAAGCGCGTTGGCGGTTTTTGCAGGGTACAAGTTTTTGAAGCTGGTGCCCCATGGGATTGTGCGGCTTTCAAGCGGTGTTTTGTTTATGTTGTTCGGGTTTTTGACTTTTGCAAGCCTGTTTTTCCAATCCTAGTTGTTCTTGGTTATTAGGATTTTTACGAGGTTGTTGTCTTTTACGTTCTCTACTTTGAATTTCAGCTTTCCTATTTTTGCGTGCGAGCCTTTTTTTGGAATCCGTTTTAGTTTGTGGTGCAATAATCCGCTTACGGTTGTGTAGTCTCCTGCTTGGGGCAGGTCGACTTTGAAGTATTCTTCGACGTCTTCAAGGAGGAGTTCTCCGTGGACTTCAATTTTGTTTCTTCCCAGTTTTCTGAAGTTGTTTTCGGGTGTGACTTCGCTTTCGTCGTGTATTTCGCCGACGATTTCTTCGGTTAAGTTTTCCAAGGTTACGATTCCTTCGGTTCCTCCGTATTCATCGACTACTATTGCCATTTGCTGGTTTTTTCTTTGCAGTTCTTTGAAAATGCTGCTTATATTTTCTTCGCGGGATACGAATATCGGCGCGTGCCCTATTTTTCCTATTTTTGTTTTTCCGTGTTTTGCAAAGTATGTTTTTGTCAGGTCTTTGGTGTTTACTACTCGGACTACTTTGTCTTTTGTTCCCATGATTACCGGAAAGCGCGAGAATCGTGTTTTGCTTGCGTGTTTCAATGCGTCTTCCACGCTTAGGCGGGCGTTTAGACATAGTATGCGTGTTCTTGGGGTCATTACTTCTTTTGCGCTTTTGTCGTGGAATTCAAGCACGCCTGTTATGAATTTTTCTTCTTGGCGTTCGAATACTTTTTCTTCAACGCCTATTTTCAGAAGGGTTTTGAAGTCTTCTTCGGTTAAAGCCGGCTTTTTCTCTTTTTGCGCTATTTTTGTTATTGTTGCGGTGAGTTTTTCAAGAAGCCATATAACTGGCCATATCAGTTTTTCGAGCGTTTTTATTATTGGCGCCACTATGAGCGCTATTTTTTCAGAGTGCGTGCTTGCAAATCTCTTGGGCGTTATTTCGCCGAAAATCAAAAGCAGCAGCGTGGTTGTTCCTATTGCTATTGCAAGTGCGCCGTCTTGGAATATTTGGCCGGCGATTACCGTTGCGTAGGCCGAGGCGCCGACGTTTGCAATGTTGTTTCCTACGAGTATGGTGATTATTGTTTTGCCGGGGTTTTCCTTTAAGTAATACAGAGAGTTTGCTCCCCTTTTGCCTTGATCACGCAAAGAGCGTGCTCTAAGGTTGTTTATTGATACTACTGCTACTTCGACTCCTGAAAAAAATGCTGAAAGAATTAACAAGACGACGAATATCGCAATGTCCGCGGTTTCAACCACTTAAATCGATTACCTCCTATTGGTGGGTTGTATTATTCAATTTGTCTTTATTAAACTCCGTTCATGTTTCATCCTAAAGTGGTTTTTTTTGCACGGTTTGTTTAAAGGCGTTACTCGCCTTCGATGCAAGTGCACTTGCGTACGGGTTTGCCGCATTTACCGCATTTTTTGCACAAAGGGCACTGGCTGTCAATGGGCATTACGTCGGTTTTGTATCCGCATTTAGGGCACTTGAATTCTTCACTCATTTTCTCTTCACTGTTTTTCTCGCCGCTTCAACTATGCCTTTTGGGCTCATTTTGTATTTTTCAAGGAGTTCTTCGGGCTTGCCTGATTCTCCGAAGGAGTCTTGCATTCCTACTCTTGCAAGCGGAACGGGATTGTTTTCTCCAAGTGCTTCGGCTACCGCGCTTGCAAGCCCGCCGTTTACTTGGTGTTCTTCGGCAATTACAACGGCTTTGCATTCTTTTGCCGCGTTTGAAATCGTTTCAGCGTCCAAGGGCTTTATCGTGTGGCAGTTTATCACTTTGGCGCTTGTTCCTTGTTTTTCCAGTTCTTCTGCTGCAACCAATGCGGAGTGAACGAGCATTCCGCAGGCGAGTATTGCAATGTCAGAGCCTTCCTTGTAGACTTCTGCTTTTCCTATTTCAAAGGGCGTGTCTTGGGTTGTTATTGTTGGCACTTTTTCTCTCCCGAACCTCAAGTAAACAGGTCCGTTTAGTTCTCCTGCTGCAATTGTGGCTTTTCTTGCTTCAATGTGGTCGCAGGGGGCTATTACTGTCAGGTTGGGAAGACACCTTGTTATTGCAATGTCTTCCAGTCCTTGGTGGGTGGCGCCGTCGGGTCCAACCGAGATGCCGGCGTGGGCCCCGCAAAATTTAACGTTTGCTTTTGAATAGCAAATGCTTACGCGTATTTGGTCCCAGTTGCGTCCAGGACAAAAAACGCTGTAGGTTGCCATGAACGGAATCTTTCCTTCCAAGGCAAGGCCGGCTGCGATGCCCGCCATGTTTTGCTCGGCAACGCCTACTTCGATGAACCTGTCGGGGAATTTTTCCTTGAACCAGTTAGTGCGAGTTGAATCCGTCAAGTCCCCGCATAAAACGACTACGTTTTCGTTTTTTTCTCCCAGTTCAACAAGGCCTTTTCCGAACCCGTCGCGTGCAGGCACTTTTTCGGCTTTCTCAAGAGCGTTTTGTGCAAGTTTTGCTTCAGTTTTTAACTCCAATGCTACTCACTTTCTATTTTTTTGCGTTCTTCTTCAAGTTCTTTCAAGGCAACTTCGGCTTGTTCTGGTGTTGGCGGCTTGCCGTGCCACTGGTATTTTTTTTCCATGAAGGATATGCCTTTGCCGGGAATCGTGTGCGCTATTATTATCGAAGGTTTTTCAAGGATGCTTTTGGCTTCGTTGCAAGCGTCGATTACGTGTTGAATGTTGTGACCGTCTGTTTCAATCACGTGAAGGCCGAAGGACTCCAATTTTTCTCGTAAGGGTTCCAGGGGCATGACGTCTTCGGTGAACCCGTCGATTTGAATGTTGTTTCGGTCTATTATGAACGTCAAATTGTTCAACTTGTTTTTGCCTGAAAACATGAATGCTTCCCAGATTTGCCCTTCGTTGATTTCGCCGTCTCCCAGAATGCAGAAAACGTGGTGTTTTTTGTTGTCCATTTTTGCCGCAAGTGCAAAACCGCATGCTTGCGAGCTTCCCTGGCCCAAAGGACCGCTTGTGTTTTCAACTCCCGCAAGCGAAGTGTTGTGAGGGTGTCCTTGCAGTCGTGTTCCAAGCTTTCTCAAAGTCATTAATTCTTCTTTTGGAAAATATCCGGAGTTTGCCATTGCAGCATACCGAATGGGGCAAATGTGTCCGTTTGACAAAAGAAGCCTGTCACGGTCTTCCTTTGACGGGTTTTTTGGATCGTGGTTTAACACATTGAAGTAAAGCGCGGTGAATACTTCAGTCATTCCAAGAGGGCCTGCGGAGTGCCCTGACTTTGCTTCTGCCAGCATTTTGATTAAGTCTTGGCGTATTGTGTTGGCAATGAGTTTGAGCTGTTTAACACCGGTTACTTTTTCCAACTTCCCTCTTTTTCCCCCTTCAAGTTAAATTGATGCAATGGCTTTAATTTAAGTTTTTGTTTCAAGCCCTGGCAAGTATGTTGTGTTCCTTTGTCAAATTTGGCACCGCGTTTTGAGCAATGCTCTTTTTTCACTGCTTTTCTTTTTCTGCCGCAGTGGAAAGAAACTGTTTTATGTTATGTCCGCGTTAAATTTTTTTAAGAAACGGGAAAGGTATTTTTAATGGTAAAGCATGCTCCGAATGTTTTCGAGTACTCGTACATTACCGACGGAATTTTCATTGGAACTAACCTGTGTTGCCAGACGCATTTTGACAGAGGCCTTTTGGAAAAAGGCATTACTGCTGATGTGAGTTTGGAGGACGAGAGGTTGGACGCGCCTTTCGGCGTTGACTATTATTTGTGGCTTCCAACTCCGAATCATTTTGCGCCTTCGCAAAAACAACTGGATTTGGGCGTTGAGTTCTTACAGGATCTTGTAGAACGCAAAGTGAAGGTGTATGTGCATTGCGAGCGCGGGCACGGCCGCGCGCCTTCTCTTGTTGCAGCTTACCTTGTTTCAAAGGGCTTGACGGTCGCTCAAGCGGTTGACTTCATAAAAACGCGCAGGGGCGTTGTCCATCCCAACAAGAAGCAGCAGGCTGCAATTGAAAAGTTCAGAAAGCGCTTGAAAAAACGCTGACTTATTTTTATGTTTTTTTGTCAAGTAGGTATTTCGGGTTCACTACGTAGTGGACTATTTTTGTCCTCTTTACTTCACTGAATCTGTTCACGTTTACTTCAACCATCTTTCTTGAAAGTACTCCTTTTTTTTTCAAGTTTGTTCAAATTTGCAATTAAGTTTTGAACAGTAGCTACTTCGAAGCTGTCTGGGCTTATTTGCCCCGCTTTTTTGTATTCATGCACCAAGCTACGGGGCCTCATTGGTTTTCCCGGGTTTTT
>JBHHTN010000079.1:0-5098 GCA_046753405.1 Candidatus Micrarchaeia archaeon
AGTTTATGATTACTTGGTGCGGGGTTTTTCGGCGAAGACTAAGTCTCGCATTCAAACTCTTACCAAGCCGGTGGTTCTTACTGTTCCGGGTAAACGGGGTCCTGATGAAAAAGGGGAGTCTTTGCAGGCCATGATAAAGAAGGCAATTGGCGTGGAAATAAAGTCTTGAATTTTGTGTTTTTTGATAAAAAGGTGTTGTAGTAAAAATGGGTTTTCTTTCAAAAATTTCTGGTCCGGTTGTTATTGCCGATGGGATGGCTGGAAGCAAGATTAATGAAGTTGTAAAAATCGGGGAAAAACAGTTGTTTGGCGAAATTATTGCCGTGAAATATGACAAGGCGACTATTCAGGTTTACGAGGACACCTCGGGTTTAAGGCCGGGCGAGAAGGTTGAGCCTACGAAGCTTCCTTTGACTGTTGAAGTTGGACCCGGTCTTTTGGGAGCAGTTTTTGACGGAATTCAAAGGCCTATTGACAAAATTCGCAAGAAGTCCGGTGATTTTATCGCTCGTGGAATTCACGTTCCGGCGTTGGACCGACATAAAAAGTGGGATTTTGCACCTTCGGTGAAAAAAGGGGATGTTGTTGAATCAGGGGACGAGCTTGGCGTTGTTGAAGAGTTCAATATTCTTCACCGCGTTTTGGTTCCGCCGGGTGTAAGCGGGAAGGTTGAGTCTGTTTCAAAGGGCAATCATACTGTGCAGGATGTTGTTGCGGTTGTTGGCGGTGAAAAGGTTTCAATGCTTCAAAAATGGCCGGTTCGTTCTCCGAGGCCTTATTCTAGGAAGCTTGGCGTCAACCTTCCTCTTGTAACCGGCATGCGCATTCTTGACACTTTTTTCCCTGTTGCCAAAGGGGGCACTGCTTGCATTCCAGGGCCTTTTGGGAGCGGGAAATGCGTTTCTGGAAAAACGCCTGTTTTGCTGGGTAACGGTTCACTTGTTCCAATTGAAGAACTCTTCAATTCTTGCAGAAAGAAAGGAAAAGTTGAAAAAACGGTTTTTGAAGAAACAATTCATCTCAATGAACCTTTGTCAGTGTTCTCGTTTTCTGGCAAAAAACTTGTAAAAACCACGACGTCGTTGCTTTACAAAGGTAAAAGCGACTCGCTTGTGAGAATTAATACCCGAAGCGGTAGAACCGTTGAGGTCACTCCTGTTCACAAGTTGTTTAAAATCACTCCTGAATTGGAAATTGAAGAAACTCCGGCTTCTGACTTGAAAAAAGGAGACTTCATTGTTGCAATAAGGAAGACGCCTTCTGAAGGAGAAAAATCTGTAATCAACTTGTCTGCTTTGAAAGGTTTGAGAGTGGCGGACAAGGAACCAAGGGAAACTATTTCGCATTACTTGAAAAAAGCGCCGAAGAAACTGGAAGAGATATCGCAGGATACTGCAATAAGTTTTTCTGTCCTTGAAAGATTGCGGCGGAAAGAGGTTTTGCCGACAATTGGCCAGGTGAAAACGCTTTACGCTTATTTTGTTCTTCCTTCTTATCTTCCAAAAAAAGTAAGAGGCCAGCGGAAGGGGACGGAAGTTTCCCTGCCCTTGCAGTTATCCGAAGATCTTGCAGAGTTTCTAGGCTTCTTTTTAGCAGAAGGGTACTTGCGAGGCCAAAGAACGGTGGTGTTTACCAATTGCGACGAAACGTTTTTGGAAAGATTTAGATTTCTTGCAAGAATGCTCTTTGGAATCACTGGAAAAATTGAAAGACAAAAAGGCAAGGCTCCGAATGTGCTTCTTAACAGCGTTGCCATTGTAAAATACTTGAAGGCAATAAACGCGAAGAAAGTTCCGTCTGTTATTTTACAATCCGATGAGAAATGCACGGCTGCTTTCCTTCGAGCGTATTTTTTGGGAGACGGTTCGTATTATAGTGGTCAAATAGAGTTTTCCACTGCTGAAAGCCAAGTTGGAACGGGCGTTTCCTACCTTCTTACCAAGCTGGGAGTAGCACACTCGCAAGGCAAAAAGATAATTAGTGGAAAGAGTTACTCTCGTTTATTTGTAAGAGGAAGGAAGAACCTTGAAAAACTTGCAAATGCTTTTGCCGTTTGTGAGCACGAAAAGCTCGCAAAAATAAGAAATTACTGCAAAAAAACCATTGGTAGTTGGTCTTCAACGGACATTGTGCCCGTTTCTCCTGCTTTTGCAAGCAAGATTTACGAGGAAGCCGGCAGGCCGTACTCGCTTCTCAAAAAAGCGGGCGTGGAAATAACCAACTATACGACACAGAAAGAGAAAATGAGTTCAGAAACCTTCCTTAAATTCTCTTCTGCATTGCATCAGCACTCAAATGGCAAGACTTTGGTGGCAAGTCAAAGTAAATTAACTCAATTTGCAGAGGCCCTTGAATGGATTTTCTGCGATGAAATAGTCTCGCACGAGGAACTATCGGGCCCCTTCAACGTGTTTGACCTTACTGTTCCGCAAACACACAACTTTGTAGGCGGTTTCGGTGCAATGCTTTTACACAACACGGTTACGCAGACCAGTCTTGCCAAGTACGTGGATGCCGACATCATTGTTTACATTGGCTGTGGAGAGCGCGGGAACGAAATGACCGAGGTTTTAACAGAGTTTCCAAAGCTTCTTGACCCTAAGACGAAGAAGCCGTTGATGGAGAGAACTGTTCTTATTGCCAACACGTCTAACATGCCTGTTGCTGCTCGTGAGGCAAGCGTGTACACGGGAATTACTTTGGCGGAGTATTACCGCGACATGGGTTATGACGTTGCCATCATGGCGGATTCCACTTCAAGGTGGGCGGAGGCTATGAGGGAGATTTCAGGTCGAATGGAAGAGATGCCTGGAGAAGAAGGGTACCCGGCATATCTTGCAAGGCGTCTTGCAGAGTTTTACGAGCGTGCAGGACGCGTGCAGTGCAAGGGGACGCATGAGCGGATTGGAAGCGTTAGCGTTATAGGCGCGATTTCTCCTCCTGGAGGAGACGTTTCCGAGCCTGTTTCGCAAGGGACTTTTAGAGTGACCAAAGTGTTTTGGGCGTTGGATGCATCGCTTTCCAGGCGCAGGCACTATCCTGCAATTCACTGGCTTAGAAGCTACACGCTTTACGGCGACGTGTTGGGCCCGTGGTACTCGGAAAAAGTTGCCGGAGACTTTGAAGCGCAGCGTGCAAGGGCGATGGCGCTTTTGCAAAAAGAAGCTGATTTGCAGAACATTGTTCAACTTATTGGCCCGGACGCCTTGCCGGACAAAGAGCGGTTGGTGCTTGAGGCCACCCGCTTGATTCGTGAAGACTTTTTGCAGCAAAACGCTTTTGACGAGTTGGACGCGTACACTTCGCTTAAGAGGCAGTACTTGATGTTGAAGACTATTCTTCATTTTTACGACCGTGCGGTTGTTGCAATGGGTGAAGACGTTCTCTTTGACACGATTGTAAGGGCGCCTGTGAAAACGGCGATTTCGCGTCTTAAAAGCGTTCCTGAAGAAGATTTTGAGAAAAAGGTTAAAGAGCTTGAACAGGATGTGGAGAAAACTTTTGCAAAGTACGCGTCCGAAGTTCGCGAGCGGGTAAATGTTTCACAAAAACAAGGCGAACAGGCGGGTTCTAAAAACTCGGTCAAAGCAAAAGAGGTTGAGTCAACTAAATGATAACAGAGTTTCAAACAGTAAAGGAAGTTTTCGGTCCGATCGTTTTCGTTGAACGGGTTCAAGATGCGGCCTACAATGAAGTTGTTGAAATAGTAATGCCCGATGGCGAGAAAAGAAAAGGACAGGTTTTGGAAACAAGCAAGGGAGTTGCCGCCGTGCAGGTTTTCGGGCAGACAACTGGTTTGGACACCAAGGCAACAAGCGTTCGTTTTACCGGCGAAACGCTGAGCTTGCCAGTTGGGGATCACTTGCTTGGAAGGACTTTGAACGGTTTGGGGGAACCAATTGACGGCCTTGGGGGCATATCAATTGGCGCGGAAAAACGCGACATTCAGGGAAGTGCCATTAACCCGTATGCAAGGGCGGAGTTACACAACTTCATTCAAACGGGTATTTCCACCATTGATTGCACGAACACTTTGGTGCGAGGGCAGAAGCTGCCGTTGTTTTCAGGGTCGGGTTTGCCTCACAATGAGATTGCAGCGCAGATTGCGCGCCAAAGCACTGTTTTGGGGGAAAAAGAAGACTTCGTGGTTGTTTTTGCCGCAATGGGTGTGACTAATGCAGAGGCCTCGTTTTTCATAAACGACTTTGAACGAACAGGGGCGTTCGAGCGCGCGGTTTTGTTTTTGAACTTGGCAAATGATCCGAGTGTCGAGCGTTTGATTACTCCAAGGCTTGCGCTTACAACTGCGGAGTACTTGGCTTTTGAAAAAGACATGCAAGTGCTTGTTATTTTGACTGATATGACTAATTACTGCGATTCCCTGCGTGAAATTGCGGCGGCACGACAGGAAGTGCCGGGCAGGCGCGGTTATCCTGGGTACATGTACACCGACCTTGCAAGCATTTACGAGAGGGCAGGTTCAATAAAGGGCAAGAAGGGTTCGGTTACTCAGATTCCTATTCTTTCAATGCCGGATGACGACATTACGCACCCTATTCCTGATCTTACCGGGTACATTACGGAAGGACAGATTGTTCTTTCAAGAGAGCTTTACCGCAAGAACGTTAATCCTTGCATTAACATTCTGCCTTCGCTTAGCAGGTTGATGAACCTTGGAATAGGGGAAGGCAAGACGCGCGACGACCACGCGGGAGTTTCTTCGCAGCTTTACGCAGGTTACGCCGAAGGGCAGGACTTGCGAAACCTTGTCGTGGTTGTGGGAGAAGAAGCGTTGACGGCTCGCGACAGGAAGTACTTGGCCTTTGCCGATGAATTTGAAAAAAGATTCGTGCGTCAGGGGCGCGAGGAAAACCGCAGCATTGAAAAATCTCTTGAAATAGGCTGGGAGCTTTTGGCAATGCTTCCTGAGGAAGAGCTTAAGCGTGTCAAGCCCGCGCAAATCGAGAAGTACGGCAAGAAGTACCGCGCCAAAGAAGGGGAAAAAGTTTGAAAAGAGTAAAAACGCATGAAAAACTAACGCGAATTGAAGCAACCCTTTTTTTTACAGTGGTTGCCGCGATGCTTGCCTTTTCATTGT
>JBHHTN010000080.1:0-5069 GCA_046753405.1 Candidatus Micrarchaeia archaeon
CAATGATTTTCGCGGCGTATTCCTCCGGAACCCCTCCAATTCCCTGCACGCAAACACGCTGACCGTCTTTTTCAAGCATTAACCTGCGCTTTTTCTCCACATGAGCAATGGCGCCTGAAGCGGCCAAAACCTCAACAGGGTTTGCCATTCCCTCCGACCGCCGCTCATGGGTTCCGAAAATTGCGACAATCGGAGGCAACTCCGCCTCTTTCTCCCTTTTGTCAACTGTTTGAAAAATTTTTACAGAGCTATTCATTTTTCTTGCGCAAAAGGAAAAAAGCGAAAGCGCCTCTTTCATTGTCTCAGGCTTTGGAACGCGAGAATCAAACAAGTCTCCTGCAACAATTACAACCTCGGCGCTTTGACACGCCTTTTGCATTGCCGCCTTCCCCTGAACCAAAGCATCCTCTGAATGGCCCAGGTGAAGGTCTCCAACAAGAGCTATTTTCATGAAAAGACATTAAGGTAGGAAGGGTTTTATGATTATCTCGAAAAAGAGTTCGCGAAATTCTTGAATGCTTACGCAAACCAGCCCTTAAAACAGATCCGCCAAAGGCATGAAAACAAATTTTCCTTTTTTGAATCCCGTAACCAAAAGATTGTGAGACGAAATGCTCGTTTTTGAACTTTTCATTGTTGCCTTTGTAAATTCCTTCAAAGCCGCGCGCAATTGCCGTTTTGTCACCGCGTGCTTCTCAAGAAACCTCTGCCCGGAAAAAAGCACTTCGTTAACAGTCGGCGAATCAGTCTTAGCCATAGCAATCAAATCTCTTCCAACGGCGTACAGGTAAGGCGGTTTAAGCACGTACCTTTCTGGAACGCATTGTTGATTGTGCAGTCGCACTATTTTGTTGAGTTCAATAATTGTTAACCTCGCAACGTCTTTTCCAGTAAAGCCGGGAAACGCATGCGCCCGCTTTAAAACAAGTTCCAAACCAGGGTAATTTCTCGACACCTTCATTTCCCTTACGCGCTGCCCAGGCGGCATAAGCTGCCCAAGAGAAACCGCAACCCCTCTACTGCGACGATCAACACTCTTCATCCGTCCAAGACGCCGGTTAACAACACTTGAGGTTTGTCTCAATCGTTTGACGAGACCCTCAGGCAGCCGCTTTTCAGGCATTACACAAATCCCCTTCGTTTACAAACAGTGATTTCAAGAAGAATAAACGCGTTCGAGCAAAGGAGGCACTACAACGGTAGTCAAAAGGCCCATCATCAGAATTGCAACGTATATTTCCTGTCCTATTAACCCGGCGTTCAAACCGATTAAACCTGCAATCATTGCAATCTCGCCCCTGGGAATGAGGCCTATGCCGACAACGGTGGAATCCTTCTTGCTCATTTTAAACAATCTGGCGGGAACATAGCCGCCAATGAACTTTGTAATTATTGCAACAACGACTAAGGCAACCACGAACAATATTACGCCGGATGCCTGATTCAAGTCAACCAAAATTCCAAGAGATACAAAGAAGATTGAAGCAAAAATGGCCTCCAGGTACTCCGCGCCCTCGCGATAGCTTTTAATCTTCAAGCTTTCCAGGGCAACACCGGCAATGAACGCACCGACAATCGCACTTAATCCAACCAATTCCGCTAAAACACTGTAAAAAAGCGCGATTGTAGTAGCGGCAATGAAAGTCATTTTGCTTAACTTATGTTTTGTAGCCCAAACATCGGTTTTTTCAAGATACTTTGCAATAAAACGCGATCCGATGTAATACGCGAGGAAAATGAATATTCCGGCAGTCAAAAGCGATTGCACGACAAAAAGAATATCCAATGTTCCTTGAATTGCAAATTGCGCCGTCATTGAAAGTCCTACCAACGACAACACATCGTCTATTACCGCGGCGCCAATAATGGTTTTTGCAGCAGGAGAATCCAACTTCTTTTTTTCCTTCAAAACATGCGCGGTAATGGCAATGCTTGTTGCAGTAAGCGCGGTTCCAACGAATATTGAACTCACCAGATCGTAACCAAAAAACAGGGAAAACCCAAAACCGCCAATCCAAGGAACTACCACTCCAAAAAGAGCTATTACGAAGTTCTTGAGGCTTTTAATTTCCTCAAACTTGGTTTCCAGTCCGACTACAAACAAAAGAAAAATTGCGCCAATTGTAGCCAAACTGGTAATAAGACTGGTCACTTCAACCCAGCCCAAAAGGCTCGGACCAATAATAATTCCAACCAAAATTTCGCCGACAACAACAGACTGACCGATTCTCTTGGCAATCAAATAACCAATTAAAGCGAAAAAGAGCAAAATGCTCATTTGCAGTTCAACGCTTGCAACACCTGCTTCTGCAACCATTAAAATCTAAACCCTCCTTTGCTCAAGAATCTTAGGCTTTTTCGAAGGCGTCAACGCGTCCTCGTTCATTGACTCAACTTCCTTTGAGCCTGTAAAGCCTACGTCACAAACTTTCCGTTCAAACAAATAAAATCCAACCGTTGCCACGATGTTAGTCAAAAGAATTACGAGAAACACTACTTCGCCAAAGTAGGGAAAGGAAATTATACCGCTTCCAATTGCAACAGCTTGCCCGCCTTCAGAGGCGGCAACCATAGGCACGCTGAAAACCGTTGCAAGAACAGCCGCGGCAAGCCCTCGCGGCATCATCGTAGTAAGAAGAAGCCTATCACAGGAAGTTTGCCTATTGAAAAAGTTGAGAATGCTTGTACCCATGAACCGAGCTATTACCAGTAGTACTACTATCATTACGGAGTAAAGGATCAAAACAGGGTTTTGCAAGAGTTTTCCGAAATTGAACACGATTCCCATGTAAACAAAGTAAAAAGTCCGCACGAAAAAAGTGACTTCGGACTGAAAGGTGCGAAAAATTTTGTCAAAAGGTATTTGCTCGTCAAGCCTCAAAAACCTGGCTATGTGGTTCCAGTTTCCAAGCATCAACCCGAACACTAAAATAGCGACTACTCCGTTTCCCCCCACAGAGTCAACAAACCCGTAAGTCAAGAAAATAACCGCTATTGAAAGCATGTAGCTGAAAGGCATGTCCTTGAATTTGTGCAAAACCCGTATCCACAAAATGGAAACAATTACCGCGATTACGGCCGCAATTGAAAACGAGCCGAAGAAAAGAGTGGCAACCCCTTTGGCCGTAATATCCCCACCGCTTTCAATCATGCTGGCAACAACAAAAGCACTGATGATGACCAAAGCGTCGGTCAACGCGGATTCAAGGGACAAAATGGTCTTCGTATCCTCCTTAGCGGAAGTCTTGGAAAGCATGCTCAACACAATGGAGGAACTGGACCCCCCTACAACCGCCCCCATCAAAAGCGCCTCCAAAAAAGGCCAATTCAAAATCAAGAGGAAAACGCTAACTAAACTAATTGTAAACAAAAAGTTCAACGCCGTGAACCAAGTGGCAGTTGAAACCTCGGTTAAAACGCGGAAAATGTTAAGGTTGAAACCCCCGTCAAAAAGGATTATGATAAGCGCAATAACCCCCAAAACAGGGGCAAACCCTGCAAAAAGCTCTTTGTCAATCAAAATTTTTCCGCCGCTTATAAAACTCATGAAAGGAGTCAAAAGCATTCCAAGAAAAATAAGGATTAAAACGTCCGGAACCTTCGTTCTTTCAAAGAACAATAAAGACAAAAATCCAATGAAAATTATTGCTCCAATAAGAATGAAGATTTCCGCGCTAACAAGTTCAAAAACCAATCCAGTTACCTACCATTAAGCTGTTGTTTCTACAAGAACAGCAGAAATTAAAAAAGTGACGTATATAGCCAAAAGAGCCAAACCCTCCCGTCTAGCAAGGTTGCGGCCGCTTTTAATGAAAAACCAAATACTCGCGTTTGACAAAACAATGAACACCAACAAATTCAAAAACGCGTAAATACTCGCCGACAAAACGGTAAGAATAGACGCGACCCCCAAAACCAAAGTCAAATTCACAATCAAACTGCCCAAAACGTTTCCCAATGCAATGCCTCCGCGGTCACGGCGCACGGCAGCAACACACACCGCAAGCTCAGGCAAAGTCGCACCCAACGCAATCAAAGTCGCACCCACAAAAGCACTAGAAATATTAAGTTCAAGAGAAAACATCAAAGCCTGGTCAACCGCAAAATTCGCACTCAAAATAACCGTGACAATAGCTATTCCAAACCAAAACGCGGCCTTAACAGCATCCCGAGAAGTAATGCTCTTGACAAAATCAGCACTAACCTGCTCCCTCAAAACAAAATAAACGTAAACGCCAAAGGCCAAAAGCAAAAGCACGCCAAGCAAAACACCCGTCCAGCCCAACAACAAAATAAGAAACGGCAAAACAGACGTAAACACAAGAATCTTCTTGATGCCGCCCAAACTCGCCTTTGAAAGGGAAATCCCGCCAAACAACGCAGTCGCACCCAAAACAAGCGTAACGTTTGAAATATTAGAGCCAAACACCGTTCCCAAAGACAAAGCGCTTGAACCCTTAAGCCCGGACAAAACCGCAACAACAAGCTCAGGAAGCGAAGTTGCAACACTAACCAACAAAAAGCCGATTGCAAGCTCCGAAACCCTGAAAAAACGCGCCAAAACAATGGAACTGTCAATAACCACTTGCGAAGACCTTGAAAGAACCACCAAGGCAAGAACAAGAAACAAAACCGTCTGCAACAAAACAAAAAATTCAACCATTACAAGTTACGCTCCTCTACAAGTTTCAAAACATTTCCCCTGCCCTTCTTGATTTTCCTTACAACACCCTTGTCTTCAAGCTTGGTCAACACCATGCTAACTGCGGCCTCAGACCAATCCAAATGCTTTCTCAACTCGCGCTGTGCAACACGACCTCCAAACGCACGAATCTTCCCAACAAGCACCTTTTCCTCCCTCGACAAATGCTTTTCAACACGTTCTTTGACTTCTTCAACTCCTTGGCCTTTCCGTGGTTTTCTGAAAACCATGAACGCGACAATGGCCCCCGAAAACACCACCAAAAACCCGAGCAGCCACAAGTCAACCTGCTTATCAGAAACAGCTTCCAAGTCTTCCACATCGCCTTCGGAAAGCCCGTTTTCCAACAACTCCGAGGCATTAACCT
>JBHHTN010000081.1:0-5068 GCA_046753405.1 Candidatus Micrarchaeia archaeon
AAAAGCAAGAAGTAGACGAAACAAACTCTAAACTGCAAGAGGCATCCAAAGAAGCGGACAAGTTGTACGAACGCGCAACTCTTTTAATCCAAGAAATAAGAAAAGAATTCGAGGAAAAAAAACGCGTTTTCTAAAAAAAAAAGGGTTTAAACGGCTTAAGCCTTTCGGGCATTTCTAAAAAGGTTTAAAAACAAGAAAACCCATTTTAGTTATTACTAAACAGTAGTATCTTTGCGTGTTTTTGGTGTTGTGCGTGGCGTTTTTAGGCTTTGACGAGGTTTCGTGGCTGTTTATTGCCATTGCAGGCTTTCTTGCAGTTAGGTACTGCAACCCTGAAGCTTTGGTGGGCTGGCCGCATTTTCCTTTTGAAAAGCTGCTTGAACCTTTAGCATGGGTTTCAATAGGAATAGCCGCAATAGTAGTCGGGTTGCCGGTAATTTCTTCCTCGGGTTTTGCCGGTGCTTTTGTCTTCATAGCTCTGGCTTCCTTGGCAGCCAACAAAATCATGATTCTGCCGCTTTACGAGTCAATTGCAATAGGCTTCAGCGCATTCGTATTACTGGGCACTCAAATAGGATTCTGAAGGTTTTTTTTCACAAAAAAAAGTTTTTGCGGGGTTTTTTTAAAAAAAAAGAAAGGTTTTATCGCTTTTCAGAGGATTTCAAGGCGTTTGAAAAGCAAAGGTTTTTAACTGAGTTTGTTTAGAATAAAAAGAATTCCAAACAAGTGTTTTTTGGAAGATGGCTGCAAATTTTTTGGATTTAGGGCTGCCTTACCTCTTGCTTTTTGCAGGAGCGGCGGCATACATAATTGAAGGATACCGGAAAAAAAGGTATCGCGCGGATGGCGGACAGTACAAGTATCAGCCGGGAATTGAGGAAATTACAAGGTTCATAATTTCGGCTTTTATCTTGTCGGCGTTTGTTCCAAACCTGTTTTCAAGCGGTTTCGTGCTGTTGGCAGGCTTGTTTATGGGCGGAACGCTTTTGTTGAGTTCCGCATTTCAAATTTCCAAGTTTGAAAGCATTGCCATTTTGCTCACACTGCTTGCAGTAAACACGGTAATTTAACGAATCAAGAAAAAAAAAGGTGTTTTTTTAAATTGTTCAAGTGCAGCACTTGCGGAAAAGAATTCGAGGAACTTGAATTCATTCGCTGTCCTTATTGCGGAAGCAAGGTTTTGTTCAAAAAAACCCCGCCTATTGCTCACAAAGTCAAGACGGAGTAAAGCCAGAAAAAAATTGAATTCTTTAGCGGGCACCGACTTTTGTTAAAAGCCAAAGAAACGTGCACGGTTTGGTTTGCAAGAATAAAACGTAAAAATTTAGCAGAGGAATACTGATGGGTAAAAAAGGTCCGAATCGCGGTTCTCGTTCGTATTGGCATCGCAGGCGTGCAAAAAAGCTTGCCCCTAGAATGAACGCGTGGGCTAAGAAAGGCAAGGGCTTGGACGGATTTGTAGGCTACAAGGCGGGAATGACTCACGTGTCTTTGATTGACTCTTCCGATTCCCCGACCAAAGGACAACGCGTTACGAAGCCTGTTACAATTGTAGAGGTTCCCCCTGTTTTTGTTTGTGCGATAAACGTTTACAAAAATACCCCGGAGGGTTTGAAGCTTGTCTCCAGCGCGTGGTGCGGAAACGCTCCGAAGGAGGCGAAAAGAACTCTTACAATTGCAAAAAAACCTAATAGAAAAATCGAAGACTTGGAAAAATTACTCGAAGGCTCAAGCGAAGTGCGGGTGCTTGCGATTTCCCAGCCTAAGAAGACTGCGTTTGCAAAGAAGACTCCCGAAGTCTTTGAAATAGCCGTGTGCGGTAAAAGCGCGAATGAACAGTTCGAGTACGCGAAAAGCGTGTTTGGAAAAGAAGTTCGTGCAAACGAGGTCTTTGAAGAAGGCGATTACGCTGATGTTTTGGCAGTTACAAAAGGAAAAGGCTGGCAGGGAGTTGTAAAAAGATTCGGCGTTTCTTTGAACTGGCACAAGGCAAGCAAGGCCCGCAGGCGCGGGGGAAGCATTGGACCTGAAAGACAAGGCACGGTCATGTACACTATTCCGCGCGCGGGACAGATGGGTTTTCACAGGCGCATGGAAAAAAACAAGAAAATAATGAAAATGGTGGAAAAACCTCTCGAGGTTACTCCGAAAGGAGGGTTTTTGCACTATGGGATTCCAAAATCGGAAGTGCTTCTTGTGGAAGGAAGCTTGCCTGGACCGGCAAAAAGGCTCGTGCGCTTCAGGAAAAGTTTGACTAACACTAAAAACGAGAAAACGGAAGTACTCGATGTGAACACTAGTTCAAAACAAGGATAAAAATCAATGGTTTTTGTAAATGGACACTGACGTTGTTGACTTGAACGGAAACTCGGTAAAACAAGTAGCCTTACCGGTGCAATTCGAAGAAAGTTACCGTCCTGACGTCATAAGACGCGCTTTTCACTCAGAGGCAAGCTTCAAACTTCAACCAAAGGGAATAAGTCCTTTGTCTGGAATGCAAAACACTGCCGCGTACTACGGTCGAAGACACGCTTGGAGGCAAACGATTAACACCGGCCGCTCCCGCGTTCCAAGGGAAAAACTTGCAGGAGGTCGCCTGGGACAAGTAAGAAGGATTCCAAGTGCTGCGTCAGGACGCAGGGCACACCCGCCAAAGACTGCAAAACGGCTTGTTGAAAGGATAAACTTAAAGGAAAAAAACCTGGCAGTAAGAAGCGCTATTGCAAGCACTGCAAGTCAGGAAATAGTCATAAGCCGCGGGCACTTAATCGGAGAAAAAATAAAGGTGCCTGTTGTCTTGGACAACTCCTTAGAAGAAGTCAAAAAAGCCAAGGAAATTAGAAAAATTTTGGAGTCGCTGGGCTTTGCTGACGACATGAAAAGAGCGCACGACGGCCGCCGCAGAAGGTCTGGACGCGCGCGATTGCGAAAAGGAGGATACAAGACTCCAAAAAGCGTGCTGATAGTAGTGGGTGAAGAAAAAGGCATTTGGAGGGCTACAAGAAACATTCCCGGAGTAGAAGTAGTCAAAGCGGACAAGCTTAGCATTGAAGAACTCGCGCCAGGCGGAGTATCCGGCAGGCTCACGATTTGGACTGAAAACGCGTTGAAGAAATTGTCGGATCAACAATTATTCGTGATGTGAAAAAAAATGAAAGTGTTTTACCCCTTGACAACGGAAAAAGCAATTGGCGGAATAGAAACCCGCAATTCAATCACGTTCATAGTGGAGAAGAATTCTTCAAAAAAAGAAGTAAAGGAAGAAGTGGAAAAATCCTTTGGGGAAAAGGTTTCCAAAGTAAACACTGCAACCACGATTTCAGGCGAAAAAAAAGCAATTGTAAAATTTGAAAAGCAAGGGGCAGCAGCCGACATTGCTGCAAAACTAAAAGTGGTTTGAAATGGGCACTAGAATTACAACTCAGAAACGAGGGAAGGGATCGCCAAGGTTCAGAACGCCCAAGCACCGCTACGTCACGGACACCCAGTACCCCGCACAAGGCGGAACAGGACAGCTCATGGACTTCAAAGACGACCCTGGCAGAAGCGTTCTTTTGGCAAAAGTGTTGTTCGAAGACGGAAAAAGATTTTTCTACACTCCTGCCGCAGAAGGCCAAAAACAGGACGACAAATTATACGTTACCACTCCAAGCAAACACGGAGAAGAACCGGAAGAACTTGACGTGGAAAACCTTAAAACAGGAAGCGTGCTTCAACTTGGAAGCGTTCCTGATGGAACACTCGTGTTCAACATTGAGCGAGTTCCAAACGACGGGGGAAAAATAGCACGTTCAAGCGGCACTTTCGCAACAGTGGTCTCCCACGACGAAGACACGAACAAGGTAACGCTGAGTTTGAGATCGAAAAAAGAAGTCGTGCTGAACCCCTTGTGCCGTGCAACAATAGGCGTTGCAAGCGGAGGCGGCAGACTCGAAAAACCGATCAAAAAAGCGGGAACACACTTTTACATTTCAAAAGCAAGGGGCAAATTATGGCCGAAGGTGCGCGGAACAACCATGAGCGCTTACGACCATCCTCACGGAGGAGTGGCCCTTGGCAAGTCAAACACCGTCAAACGAAGCACGTCTCCAGGAAGGAAAGTTGGGTTAATAGCAGCACGCAGAAGCGGCCGCGGAAAAGGAAAAAAGAGATAAAAAGGATGGAAAAAAATGGCTAGAAAGTTTTACTACAAGGGGTTCGAACTTGAAGAACTCAAAAAAATGTCAACTGCGGACTTCATAAAAATAGTGCCCTCTAAAATCAGACGCACCTTAAGGAGAATGAGCGTTCCAATAAAAAAATTCATCGAAAAAATGCGCAAAGCCAAAAAAACAGGCAAGCAACTTAAAACACAAGTCAGAAACATGGTTGTATTGCCCGAAATGGTCGGCATGATTGTCAAAGTGTACAACGGAAAAGAATTTCAAATCGTCAATATCGTTCCGGAAATGATCGGACACCGTCTTGGAGAATACTCAATTACAACCAAGCAGGTAAAACACTCGGGCCCGGGAATCGGAGCAACACGAGGAAGCAAATCAGTAGAATTAAAGTGATTTTTTACAAATGGGTTTATACAATTACTCTATAAAGCCGGGAGCAAAAGACGCGACAGCGCAAGGCCACGACTGGGACGCCTCATACAAGGATTTGTCCAACGTGTGCCGAACCATTAAAAGAAAAAGCGTCACGCAGACCAGGAAAATTTTGGACGAAGCACTTTCCAAGAAAAAAGCAATTCCCTACACGTTCCACAACAAAGGAACAGGCCACCGTTCCGAATTGGGAGGAAAAAAAGGCCGCTACCCCCAAAAAGAATGCAGGCTATTGCGAAACCTTCTTGAAAACGCGGTTTCAAACGCGATGCAAAAAGGACTCGACGAGTCCAAGTTGTATGTAAAACACGCTGCTGCAAACAAACTGAGAACGCACAAGCGTTACAGGAGGTTTTGGGCAACAAGCGTAACCCTCGGCTACGGAAAACAAGCAGTGTGGGCGAACTACCAGACATGCCGAGCTGAAATAATCATTTCAGAACGGGAACAAAAAACAAAAACTTCAAAGAAAA
>JBHHTN010000082.1:0-5019 GCA_046753405.1 Candidatus Micrarchaeia archaeon
ATATTCATGGTCAAACCTCTTTTCTGTTAATCTTTCTCTTTTTTTGGGTTTGTCATCGTAGGTAACGTTTATTGCGGTGAGTTTTGATCCTTTGCGAACCACGAAGTCGACTTCGTTAGAGTCTTTCCAGTAGAAAACTTGTTCCCCGCGCCTTTTCAATTCAAGGAAAACCACGTTTTCAGCCAGTTTTCCTGCATTTTTGGAAAAAGGAACAGAAACCGCGTTTCTCAAGGCGTTGTCAACACAGTATATTTTACGGTTTTTTTGAATTAGCAAAGACTCTTTTATCGAGAATGAAAAAAAGTTGACTTGAAAAAGCAGGTAGGCTTGTTCCAGAAAAGAAAGGTATTCCTTCAACGTGTTTATGTTCAAACCTGTTGCCCTTGACATTTTATTGTAGCTTAAAGGGCTTGAAATGTTGGCAAACGCGTACTGTGCAAGTTCCGAGAGTTTGGCAGGGTTTCTGACTTCTTGCATGGTTAAGACGTCTCTTACCAGTATGTTGTCGAAGTATTCCTTCAAGCGTTGATGGTTTACGTCCTGGTTTTTTTCAAGAACTGCTTCCGGAAAGCCCCCTTGAAAAAGGTATTTTTCCAAGAAGTGTTTTAACTCGGTTTTTTGAAGCGAAAACTTTTCAGGCCTCACGTTATTGAACGTAAGAAATTCTTCGAATGAAAGTGGGAAAACCTGTTTTGAAAGGATTCTGCCAGTGAGAAGTTTTGCAAGCTTGCTTGAAAGCATTGACGCGTTTGAACCAGTGATGAAAAACTTTGTTTGAGGAGCTTTCAAGTCGTAAGCGGTTTTCAGCCATTTTTCCCAGTTTGAAATGTTTTGGATTTCATCAAAAAAAAGAAATTGCCTTCCGGTAGGGTTGTTCAACTCCAAAAACGAGTCGTAAACCTTTTGCAAAAGTTCAGTTCCCTTTTCAGGCAAAGGCTCGTCGAAATTAAAGTACAAAACGTTTTTTGGCGAGATCCCTTTTTTCAGCAGGGCATTGATTACTTGAAAAAGCAAAGTTGACTTGCCGCTTCGCCTTACACCGCTTACTACCACCATTTCCTTGGCTGCAACAAATTCAAGCAAGCCTTCAAGTACTCCGGCTCTAGGCACGCCAATTTTATTCTCAGGAACTTCGTTCAAAGCCCACCAAGGATTCCATTTTTCAAGAACCTCTTTAAAGTCATAAAAAGCCATTTTTTTGCAAACCCAAAATAAATAAGTGTTAATTATAATTAAAGGTTTTGGTTGAAAACCGTTAATCATAATTAACGGCTTTATAAACAATTGTTATCGCATAGCAAAAAAAAAGCGTTTAGAGCAAACGCCTTGTTTGCTGCACTTGCAAAGATTTTGCTGAAAAAAATTTCAAAGATTGTTTGTTGCGAAAGTCTACCACGCAGTCAACTGTGTTGATTCCGTGTTTTTTGAACCAGTCAAACGATTTTTTCAACAAACGTTCGCCGACTTTTTTACCTCTTGCAGATTCTGACAAGTATATTTCTCCAACGCGTCCTTTGCGTTTTAAACGCAGGAAAGACGGGTTGTTTTTGATGACTCCGAACAAGTAGCCCTCTATTTTTCCGCTTTCTTCTGCAACCAGTACAAGCGCGTCAGAACTTTGTATGAAAGCGTTTAATTCTCTGGCCAGAAAAAAACCCGGCTTCTTAATCAAACCGTATTCAAGAGGGTCCAATTGTTCGTGTAAAGCATAGAGTTTTCTTCGCAACTTTGTCAGCGCTTTCACATCATCCTTGTCAGCCAAACGAATTTTCAAATAACAACACCTTTATCTTTCATATATTGGGTCAGAACCAAAAAAAAATTTCCAATTTTGTTTAAACGTCACACTCTTTAAATCGTCTTCTTGCTAAAAGAAAGTTTTCCCCTCAACATAACTGCATTAACCAAGATACTATTTTTTAGCAGTTTTCAAGAGTTCTACTAATTCCATTGAATTTGAAACAAAATAATCCGGTTTTTCGTGTAAAAGTTGCATTCTTATTTACGCGCCATAGGTTACCGCACATGTCTTAACACCGGCATTCTTGCCCATTTGAATGTCGTAAACAGTGTCGCCAACCAGTAGCGCTTGGCAACTCTGAGTTTGCGTCTCTAAAAGTATTTTTTTAACCATGTCTGGCGCAGGCTTTTTGCGAGCAACTTGTTCCGCGGTTACAACCATGAAAAACAAGTGGTGAATTTTCAGTTCGTCAAGCATCAATTCAACGCCTTCTCTGTTTTTTCTTGTTGCAATTGCAAGAGTTTTTTTCCAGTCATGCAATGCTTCAAGAGTTTCACGCATGCCAGGAAACAAAGCTGTGTTTTTAAGCGCAATTGAATGGCATATTTTCCGGTAACTCGTGATTATTTCTTGTATTTTGTTTGTTCTTGCTCCGGGTGCCAACTTGGAAAAAATTTCTTCAAGAGAAAGGCCGATCAACGGATAAACTTACGTTTCGGACACTTTTGAAAAACCGTTGTGTTCCAAAGTCTTGTTAACCGATTCAAAAATGCCTTTTTTCGAGTCCGCAATGGTGCCATCAAAATCAAAAATAATTGTCTTAAAACCAAACAAAGAAACCACGTCTCTAAAACCTCTGCGAGTTCTCTAAGCCTACCGCGCTAAAAGGATTTTTTTTTAAGCCAGCAAGTGTTAAAAGTATTGTTTGTACCATTTTTCGTATTCTTTATGGTTTCCAACAAAATAGAATCTTACTTCCTTGTCTTCTTCGAAGATTCGGCATATTACTCGATATTAGCCTATTTCATCAACGAAGAATCTAGCGTTTTTCTTCAAATGACGTTTTTGTGGAGACTCAAGAAGTTTCTTTATTTTCTTGGCAACTCGTTCCTTCATATCTCGTTCCAATTTGTTGAAGTGCTTATGCCTAATCCTCATCAAATCTCGGTTCGTACATTTCAATTATTTCACGTGCTTTGAATGAACGCCAAGAGCCCGGTCTGCGTTAAGCAGTTTTGTTTTTCCAACGCGTATTTCTTTGTCTATTTTGTCAAGTTTTCTGTTGACCAGTTCCACTTCAGACAAGTGGTCTTCTCCAAAGGGTACAACCGCCGTTCGAATTGCTTCTTTGAGTTGCATGAACTTTCGGCTGTTCAACGTTTTTACCGGCGCTTTGGCGTAGTTCTGTCCCCACGCTTTGTCAATAAATTTAACCCCCATGATTTTGCGGGGAGTCTTGTAGCGGGGAACCACGTGCAGGTGAAGGCGCCTTACCTTGTTTCCAAGAAAAGCGTAGTTGAAAAGGTCAGGCTTAAACAAAACAGTCAAGGCTCGCACGAGTTTTTTAACGGTTTTTTTCAAGTCGTCAAACTCAAAAGCGGTTAATTCAAAAAAGTCGAACTTGCTTTTTTTCAAACAAATGAAGCTGCGGCCCAAATTGCGCTGGTTGGGGTGCAGGTGAATATCCCAACGACGACCTTGTTGAATCAGTGTTTTGTGTAAAAAATTCTTGGAAAAGTTTTTGGCCACAAGCATGTTTTTTGTTTAACTCCCTTTAACGCTTGCGCTTGGCGTGAATCGCGTAAAGTGTTTCTTTGTGTTGTATTGTCGCGTTTTTCAGTTGTGAGAGCAGGTCTTGTTTCATTTTGAGTGCTTGGTTTGCCAGACTTTCTTGTGGCACGAGGTGGAAAAGCGCGTTTGTTTTGTTCAGTGCTCTGTTTACCAGTTTTTCGACGTCTTCCTTGTCGGCAATGGTGTGAATTAGTGTCAGGTGTTGGGCTTTTGTTTCAAAGCCTTGTTGTTCGAATTGCGCGCGCAACTGCCGCACGCGCGGGTAATGAAGCAAGTCGGCGTCTTTGAGTTGCGGAATGAAGTTGTAGTAAATATTCGAGTAGTCCTGTCTGTCGCCGGTTACAATGAAAACTTGTCCCAACTCGGAAACAATGCGGTTGCACCTCAAAACGAATTGCTTCCAGTTAATCAAGTGCAAGCAGTGAATTGCCATTACCAAGTCGTACGCACGCGAGGCGATGTCCGTGAAAAAAAAGTCTCCTTGCACCCATTGCGCCCCAGGCATTTTTCCTCGCGCTTTTTCAAGCATTTTCTTGGAAACGTCGATTCCAGTAAGGCGAATGCTGGGAATGCTTTTTGCAAGGGGAATTGAATGCGTTCCAGTCCCACAGCACACGTCCAAAGCATTCACAGGCCTCTTGTACTCCAAGGCTTTTGAAAACAGCAATTGCAGTATTTCAGGAGAAGGAGAGTTATCATAATCGTATTGCTTTGCAATGCTGTCGTAAACTTGTCTTGCCGTCCTCACTTCAACCCACACCACCTTTTTTGCAGTGGGGGGAGTTGGCAAGCATTACTCTGAGTTTCCCTTGGAGGCAATCCGAAACAATTAGTTTTAGAGAGCTTGCCGTAAGTCCACCTTCTCTTAAAATTAGCGCGAAAAAAACAAGTTGTCAAAAAAACGTTTTTCATACTAATTATGGCGGTAAAAGTTCAATAAATTAGCTTGGTAGAACTCAAGTCAACTAATAGTTGATTAACTCTTACAAAGTCATTTAGATCTATTCCTTAGGCTTAGTTAATCCTTGTAAATGACGTTTATCGCCAATATCCTTTACTTCAAAACTAACATCCTTACCGAATATAGCCTCAAGAGTAGTGATTGAGCAATTAGCAACACTTTTCTTTTGAATTTCTTCAAACGGAACGCCTAGAATTTTGCTTAATGCACTTTTAATCCAAAACAAATGACCAACTAAAGCAATTGTTTTACCTTTATTTTCATAAGCTAGTTTTCTAATTGCTGTAACACTTCTATCTTGCAATACCGGTATTTTTTCTAAACCAGGAACACTAGTTTCGATTATTTTTCCAAGATAAAAATCTTCAATGTTCGGAAACTTTGTTTTTGCTTCTTCCAAAGTCATTCCATCAAGCAAACCGAAGTCGCGCTCAAGTAATTCTGGAGACGCCGACATAGGCATATCTCTGTGTCCAAAAGCAATTTCAGCTGTTTGCTTCGCGCGTATAAGAGGACTAAAATATAC
>JBHHTN010000083.1:0-5010 GCA_046753405.1 Candidatus Micrarchaeia archaeon
GCCGTAAAAATCTGAGATTAAAGGCGCAAGTGCAAAGTAGGCCAGAAACATGATTGTTCCAAATGCGAGCCTTGCAATTCCCGCGGTTGTAACGAAGTCTTTTGCTTTTTTTTCGTTGATGCTTCCAAGGCGTATTGCCGCGGTGCCGATTCCCATGTCGGATGTAACTGAAAAAACGCCTACTATGGCAAAAACAAGCGCTTTGGATGCGTATTCTTCGGGGTCCAAAAACCAAAGTACTACAAGTCCCGCAAGGAAGACCAGTGCGTAGGAGGCTATTTCAGCAAAGCTTACAACTATTGTTGAGCGCGTTCTGCTGCGCTTTGGCGCAAGGCTTGAAATTACTGGCGCTATTGGCGACAAAAGCGAGTATGCAAACGAAATTATTTTCCTGCGCATTTCTTTTCCTCTAAAAGTCAAAGAACGCGAATTATCTTTATTAATTCAAGCGTTTTCAAGGTACCAGGTACAAATTGTATTTGTTGCCTTGGCTTTCAAGTTTGTCCAAAAGCTCAAACGGAAGCGTTTCTTTGGTTAAAACCGCTTTTTTTTCATATGGATGTTCTAAACCTGCTTTTCTTACGAGTTCTTCCAAGTCTTCATCGGCGCAATTTTTGTCGTTGGAACACAAATTGTAGCAGTCAAGCCCCCCGCTTGCTAGGGCCAAGTCCATGCAGTAGGCGTCCACCGCTTGAAAGTTCGGGTAAGTCCCAATTTTACTTCGGGTTAAAAGAAGGCTCACGCCTTCCTTTTTGAGTTTTTCGGCATTTTCATATGCAAGTTGTGTTGAAAGGTAGTAAGGCCAAATTGCCGGGTTTGTTCTTATGGACAGGTGTTCGTGCACGACGTCTATTGCGGAGTACTCTCCGTAAGGACTGAAATGAATTGTAGGGGAAACGAACGCTGCGTAGAGTGAAAAAACCAGGAGAATTAGAACAAACGCGAAGCTTGCTGCTTTTTTTGAGTTTTTTGACCATTGTGTTTTTTCAAGCATTTTTTTTGTGAACGCGAATGCTTTTCGTGCAAGGCTTGCAATGAAGAATCCTGCAAAGGGGGCTGAAAAAATTGCAATATAGTGGAAGATGCGGTTGTATCCCAGATAGTTGTCGCCTATTCCGCTTCCTGTTGCAACGCTTATTACGGCAAAGAAGGTCAGGTTCAAAAGCGCCGGGAACTGCCATTTAAATTGCTTGAGTTTTTGCACTCCAAGAGAAAAAAGTCCGAAAAAGGCAAGAAGGAAAATTAACGGGTCGTTCCAGGCGTCTTGCTCCAACACTTTGAAGGGGTTTAATTCAACGTTTGAAACATTCTCCAAGTATAGTTTCACCACGCTTAAGTCTGTTTGCGTTTGGGTTATCTCGTTTTTTGTGAAGATGACAAGGGAAAAAACAAGCACAATTGCTATTGTCGCCGCGCCGATTCTTACAAAGGTGTCAATTGACGGTTTTTCAAGCAATTTGTGCAGTGCTAAAAGTCCGAAGAACAATGCAAGGGGAACTGCGGTCAAAAGGAGTCCTGCAGGGTGTGCAAGTGCGGCAATGAATGCCAGAAGCAATCCAAGTGCAAGAAAGTGTTTTTTTGCAGTTTCATGAAACTTATACAACAAACCGATTCCTGCAAGTAGGAAAAACAGGTTCAACGCCTCATTCCACGTTCCGAAGTCCATTATCCACGGAAGAGTCTTTGACGCGAAAATAAACGAAAAAGTGGCAATAAACGACGCTAAAAAGTCTTTTGAAATCAGGTATGCGAACGTGAAAAGGGCCAGGGGAATGAGGAAAAAAATCAAAATTGGAATGAACGTTGCGCTTCCGGTTAAAACGTTTTCCGATGCAAGCAAGTTAAACGGGATCAACAGCGAGTATCCGAATGAAGAGTAGGCGGACTCCCATATGTCATTGTAAATGGTTATGCTTTCTTCTCCTTTTTCGGTTGTTATTATGTTTTGCAGGTTCAAAGCGTTTCTTGACGCGTCAAGTCCGCCTATTGCCGTGTGGGTGGTGCTGGCAACTGTTACGTACGCAAAGATGAAGGGGAGGCAGAACATTGCAAGGAACGCAAGAACAAGTAATTGACGGTTGGTTTGCCAAATTTTTAGTATTTTTTCGTGCAAAAAGCTTAAGGCAAATGCAAGGATTAAGATGAAGAGTATTGCGCGAGGGGGGAGAAACGGGGGGTTTTCAGACAATGGAGCGCGCAGTCCCAGAAAGCCGGCGGGGGTTGCCTTGATTGCAGCTGTTTTTTGATAGATTTGTTTTTCGATTCTGCTTGAATTTTCCTTGCTTAGTTTTACCATGCTTATCCGCAAGTCGTATTCGCCAAACAGTTTTCTTCTGACGGGTTCAACGGTGAAGTTTTTTATGAAGCGGTAATTTTTGCCCGGCGCTTGGTTTTCCAAGGTTATTGGATAAGCTTTTTCATAGTCTCCTTTTGAGGATGTGACCATTAACATGAACTTTTCGGTTTCTTTTTCAGGGTTGACAAAAGTTGCCTCGAACCTTGCATTTCCCGAGGAGTATAAGCGCCTTAAGAACACCGCGGGCTGGTAATTCATTTCGTAAATGAAGTCTTCGGTGTCTTTCAGGTAAAAGCGCTCTATTTCGGAAACTTCCGGGCTTGAAAAAATTGCGAGCATGAACGCTGCCATGATCGCAAGTATTGCGGCAAGCGCAATTTTTTCTTCAAAACTGCTTTTTCCCGCGGTTTTTGTTTGCTTCATACGGTAATTCAACTTTGATTCGGTAATTTATATTTCTGTGTGCACAAGCCTAAAATACTTCGCTGGGCATCAATACGCATTACGGCTGGTTTTAGGTTACTATGGCACAAAGGATTCTATTGGTCAACCCGCAAGGAGGGGTTAACACGGATTTGCCCAATATGGGTCTTGCTTACGCGGCAACCCATTACAATTCCAAAGTAATAGACTTCAATACCAAGCCCCTGCCGCACGAGCGCCTTTTTGAGGAGCAGGCGGACATCCTTGGAATTTCAGTGCGTTCTTTCGCGCTTTCCGACGCAAAAAAAATTGCAGGGGAATACAAAAAAAAATTTCCAAACGCGCAAGTGAAATCGGTTTCCGGCTTTTTGGACGTTCAATGCTGCTATCCTTTTTTGAACTTCAAGGAAACGTTGTCGTACGACGAGAATTTTTCAGACAACTACCCTTTTCCAAACTTCGAGTTTTTCGACTCTTTTGACGAGTTTAAAAAAAACTGGGAAAGCGGGAAATGGGCCTTTCCCGTAATGACCAGCAAGGGCTGTCCTTTCCAGTGCACTTACTGCACTGCAAGAAACCGCAAGTGGTTTCCGCGAAGTGCGCAAAACTGCGTTGAAGAATTACGGCGTGCAAAGGAAAAGTGGAAAATAAAAAAGTTCCAAGTCTTGGACGACTGTTTCAACTTGGACAACAAACGCGTTCTTGACTTCTGCGAAAAAGTAGCGCCTTTGGAATTGGAGTGGTACTGCACAAACGGAGTGCGCGCAGATCGTTTCAACAAGCAGCAAGCCCTGGCAATGAGCAAGTCCGGCTGCGACCACGTTGGTTTTGGAATCGAATCTGTTGACCCGAACGTATTGCAAAAAATACGCAAAGGGGAGTCGTTTGAACAAATTGAAAAGGCAGTGGACATTGCAAACAAGCATTTTTGGAGCGTTACCGGATTTTTCATAATAGGCCTGCCGGGTTCGAGTTTTGACGGGGACATGGCGGCCGTGAACTTTTGCAACGAAAAAGGCATTGCCGGAAACTTCAGTTTCTACGTTCCTTTTGACAAACAGGTTCAGTCCGACAAAAAGTTTTACGGCGACGGTTCGCAACCCGTTTCGGATGCTTATTCGCTTGAAGAACAACAACGCGTTTACGATGAAGCACGCAAAAAAAACCTTTTTAAAATTTTTAATCTGATGGCGCGTCGCATTCGCGTCAAAGCATCGAGGGTGTTTAAAAATTGAAAGTTTGCCACGTAACGAATTTTCTGCCAGGCTACCATGAAACGTGGGGAGGCGCCGAACAAGCTTGTCTTAGGCTTGCAAACTCACAGGTTAAAGCGGGCCTTGACGTAGTGGTTCTTTCAACAACGCCATCTAAAAAAGTAAAGGAAGACTTCGCATGGTATCCTGTCAAAACCTTGAATGATTTTGCCTCAAAGTCAATTGCCCGCAAACTTGTGGCCATAAAGAAACGCTGGATTCCCGTTGATCCTGTTGCACTTGTCTTCGCGTTGAAAACCCTTTCAAGGATAAAACCGGATTTAGTGCATTTCCACAACTTTGATTCGCTTTCTTACTCGATGCTTGCAGCTGCAAAAACCTTGAAAATTCCAACTGCGTGGACCGTTTACGACTACTTGAGTTTTTGCATTCTTGAAGTTCTTACAGACCCCCAAGGAAAGCCGTGCAGGAAATTTCACGGAAGGCAGTGCGCTAAGTGCATAAAATTCGGAAGGCTTGACGCACTGCAAAAACAGCTTTTGCCAGTTAGGAAAGCGTTGTACGATTTTTTCTCCAAAAAATTCGACGCCTACGTTGCACTTTCCAATTCATCGAAAAAAATACTGCAGGAGTACGGAATACCCTCGCGCAAAATTCACGTGGTGCCATTGACTTTTTTAAAATCGCACAAGCCATCCAAACTTAAGAGGAATTATCAAATACTTTTTGTAGGCTGGATTGAAAAGCGCAAAGGGCTCAAGGTGCTTTTGAACGCCCTTCCTTTTGTCGTAAAAAAATTTCCAAAAACAAGGCTTTTTGTGGCAGGCACCGTTTCAGACAAACAATATTACCGGGAATGTTTTGAACTAATTTCGTCAAAAAACCTCTCAAAAAACGTCAAATGGCTTGGGAAAATTCCGCATGTGAAAGTGCAAGAATTATTGCGCTTGTCAAACGTTGTCGTTGTTTTGGAGCAGTGGGAAAACATGTCTCCGGTCTTTCTTTCCGAGGCAATGTCCTTTGGAAAGCCCATTGTTGCAAGCAGGATCGGCGGAATACCTGATCTTGTACAAGACG
>JBHHTN010000084.1:0-4942 GCA_046753405.1 Candidatus Micrarchaeia archaeon
ACTGTTAACATGTCGGGGCGTTGTTGGTCTTTGGGCCATATCCTGTGCTGTTTGTTTATCGTGTCAAGTGTTATTGTAAGGTTTTTTTTGCTTTTTTTGTTTTTTATTCCTTTTTTTTCAGGTTTGTGTTTTCCTTGTTTTATTGTTTGGAACCATTTTTGTTTGTGGTAACCGCCGCGGCCTACGCCTCCTTTGCACCCTTTTCCTCGGTTGTTTTTCTTGTTTCCCGTGCCCCATGTGCGGTTGCCTAGGTGTTTTCTTTTTTTGCTTTTAATTCTTCGTGCCATTTGAATTTCAACTTTTTTTTTTTTAGTTATTTTAAATCATTTTGAGTGCGAGTTTGTTTATGTTTTCCCCTTGGTTTCCCAAGACTCCCTTTGGCTTGGGTTGTTTGATTGATCCGAATCCTCCTTTTGCAGGTTGGAGTCTTATTACTGGTTTTGCTTTGTTTATTTTTGCAAGCGCGGTTTTTCCGTCTGATAGTTCTTTTGCGTGTTTTGCAATCTTCGGCATTCTGTTTTCAAGGAGTTGTCTTGTTGTTTCTTCGTTTGCAGGCCCCCATGCAACGTAGTCTTTTACTTTGTTGAGTGTTCCTTTTGCAAGCGTGTTTGCAGGAAGGATTACTGCGTGGTTTTTGCGGGTTAAGTGCATTTGTTTTAGTGCATGTTCCACTGTTGCGCGCGTTTGCATTCTTCCGCGTATTCTTATTACCAAAAACGCTTTTGCTTCCTCTTTTTCTTCAGGCATTTTTAACATCAAATCTTTTTTCATGCTTTTTTCGGTTCGGGCGTGGTGCTTTCGTCTTTTTTTTCTGGAGCTTCTTGATTTTCTTCTTGTTCTTTTGGCAGCGTTTCTTCTTCAAGTGGAACTGCTTTTTCAAGAAGGTTTCCTTTTGTTGAATTCAAGGAGTCCAGGGCATCTAGGGTTGCAAGGACTGTGTTGAGGACGTTTCTTGTGCGTCCTTTTGCAAACGTCCAAACGTCGTTTACTCCTGCAAGTGCCAGTACTTTTTTTGCTGTTTCTCCTGCCACGATTCCCACTCCTCGCGGAGCGGGTTTGATGAGTATTTGAGTGCTGCTGTTTTGTCCTGTTGCTTGGTGTATGATTGAGTGTGCTTGTCCACAACTGCATTCCCATGACCCGCAGCCTAAGGGGACGCGTACGATGTTTCGTTTTGCGTTGGCAATTGCTTCTGTTATTGCCATGCGCGTGTCCGGTCCTTTTCCGAGGCCTACTGCAACGTAGCCTCGTTTGTTTCCGAGTGCGACGACTGCTTGCATTTGCATTTTGCGTCCGCAGGGCGTCATGCGTTGTGTGCTTTTTATTTTTAGGACTTCGTCTTTGAAGTCTGGCAAAAGCGCGCTTATTATTTGGGGTTCGAGGATTTTTTTTCCGCTGTTGAGTATTTGGTCTATTGAAGTTATTTCTCCTGCCTTGACTTGTTTTCCAAGGGCGGTTTTAGGAATCCATTCCGGCTCTTCTTTTTTATAATTTCTTTTTCTTCGTTCCAAAGGTTACTCACTCTCTATTTTTTGTTTTGCGTTTTGAAATTTGTCTGAAAGGTTTAAGTGTTTTCCTGTTATTCTTTCGTCGTTTGGGGTTTTGTTTTCGTCAAGGCTTGTTTTGAGTCCGGCATCCACGGCTCCTTTTACTGCTGCAAAGATCAGGTTTCCTTTGCTTGCGGTGTGAAGGCCCAGGTCAGCTACGAATTCGCTTACGCCTTTTTTTGCCGCTTTTTTGGCGCACAGCATTCCTGTCAGGTAAGCGGAAGGCGTGTTGCATTTTCCGTCAAAACCGTATTTTGACAGGGCTTTTGATGTTGTTGCTGCTAGTCCGCGGTCTCCTTTTGCGTTAGTGTTGGCGAATTGCACTATCACGTACTTGTTTGTTTTACGCACTACCATGCGCGGTTTTCCGCTTTTAAGCAGTGCTAGGCGTTTAGCGTAGTTTGTTTTTCCTTGCCTTCTTCGCCTGAAATGCACTTGGTAGGTTGGCCCTGTTGCTTTTGACATTTATTTAATCACTTTTCTTGCTTGCTTTCTGTTATCGCAGTTTGCAAGTGTTTCTTCGTCCGGTAATAATTTCCTTTTATTTTTGAGTAGAATTCTCGGTACGAGCTTGTTGAAATGCTCGCTTTTTCTTTTTTGAGGGTTTTTCTTTGTGCGCGTACTTTTTTCATCCACCGTGTTTTTTTGTCTTGGCGCGAGTTGGGGCTTCCTTTGCGGCTTCCTTCTCCGCGCCTTCGGCCTGCTCGTTTTCGGGATTGCTTTGTGCGTGCTTTTCCGCGCCCCGTCCCTTTTTCCGGTTTTTTAATGATGAGGCCTTCTTTGATCTGCCCTCTGACATCTTGGCTTGTGAGTGCTCCTTTTGCCTTGTTTGCATCTTTTATTGAAACGCGGCTTTGTCCGCATTTGAGTATTCTTGAGGCCAGTCTTCGGGTCATTTCAATTGACATTTATTCAATCACTTTCTCGGATTCAATACTTTTACTTTTATTTCAAAAGCGGTTTTCAACAGCTGCGTCTTCTTTCTTTTTCCTACGTTTGATGCTATTCTTGCAGCCGTGTTTTTTCCTTCGAGTTTTCGAAGTTCTTTGTCGTTGTGAACGAGTTTTTCAGGTTTTCCGCACGCGTGAATGTTTCTGAGGCTTTTTTTCTTCCTGTAGCCGATTGAAGGCATTGCGCCTGCCCATTTTTTTTTCACCCGTTGCTTGTTGTCGATACCCCTTGGTTTTCTCCAAGGAGCCCTTACTCTTTTTTTGATTGCCCGGTTTTGTCTTGTGAACTTGGGGTGTTTTCCATCTGCAGCCATTTTAAAATCAACTTTTTTACGCGTAGTATATTCCGTCTTGGAATACTCTAATGTCATTGTTTGTTACTTTTGTTGCTTTGGCGATGTTGTTTGCGGTTTGTCCTACTGTTTCTTTGTCGATGCCGGTTATTGTAATGCTTTTTCCTGATGCTTTTACTTTAACGCCCGGCATTATTCTTGCTTTTCGCGGGTGTTTTTCCCCAAGGAAGTTTTTTATTACGACAACGTCTTCTTTGACCTCGAGTGTTACGGGAAAGTGTGCGTATACTATTTCAAGTTGTTTTTCAAATCCGTCTTGTACTCCTTTAAACATGTTTTTCAAGTGTGCTTCGACGCTTTTTCTTGCGGCCATTTCCCGCCTGTTTGCCTTTAGGATGCACGTAACTGAAACGGAGTTGTCTTTTACTTCTACTTTTAGTTTTTTGAAGTCGTATTTTTTGCTTATTTCTCCTTTTGGGCCCGTTACCTTTGCAAGGCCGTTTGAAACGTTTACTGTAACTCCTTGCGGAATTTCCATTTGAATAAACTCACTTTTTTCTTCAGTACACGTACGCCAGTATTTTTCCGCCGCTGTTTTCCTTGAGTGCTTGGGTGTGCGTCGTTATTCCCTTGTTGGTGCTTACGATTAACGCGCCTATTCCTTGGGCGGGCAAGTACCTTTGCTCGTATTTTTCAAACTCTGTTGTTTTGGCGCTGTATGAGGGGCGGACTACTCCGCAGTTGTTTATCTGCCCTTGAAGCTTGACTATGAATTCTCCGCTTTTCCCATCGACGAGGGATTCGAATTCTCCGATGAATCCTTCTTTTTGCAACAGTATGAGGATTTCGCGGATTACTTTTGAAGCTGGTTTTATGACTGCTTTTTGTTTTCCTTTTTTTTCTGCGACTTTTATCGAGTTCATCGCGTTTGCAAGCGGGTCCAAATCTTTTTTTTCACCAATTTTTTTTTTCAATACTTTGTGAATCCGAGTTCTTTTGCGTGTTCGCGAAAGCATTTTCTGCAAATGTACAGTTCGAAGGCGCGTATTAGACCGCGGACGTTTCCGCATACTTTGCACTTGCGGTTTCCCCTGCTTTTGTACTTGGTTTCAGGTTTTAAAGCCAAATTTTTTTCTCACCGATTTTTTTTAGTATTGGTATCCCTGTGAAGCTTCTTCTTCCACGTTTGCTTGGAATTTTTCTTGCATGAATGCCATTGCCTCTTGAGGGCCTACTTGTTGTTTTTTTGGGATTCGTTTTGGCGCAATTCGTCTTTTTGAAATGCGTAAACCCGGCTTTTTGAGGGTAACGCTTACGTCGAACCCCATCATTCCTATTTCCGGGTCGTATTTCATTCCCGGAAAGTCTATGTACTCAGGTACGCCGAAGGAAACGTTGCCTGTTTTGTCAAAGCTTTTTTTGAGTACTATTAAGTCTCTTGCTTCAAGGGATTTTTTGACTATTTCTTCCGCTTCTTTTCCACGCAGGGTTACTTTGCAGCCTATGTTGTCTCCTTTTCTCAGCTTCCACGTTGGGTTTCGGTTTCGACTCTTTGTCAAAATTGCTTTTCGTTTGGTTATTTGTTCCAACAAATTTTTGGCTTTTTCTAGGGATTCGCCTGCTTGTCCTACGCCTATGTTGAGCGTGACTTTTTCAATTTTTACTTGGTTCATGTTCGTCATTTAAACCACGTTTCATTATTTTGTTTTGAATCCTTCGTCTACTGCGAACAAGTACTCTTTGCGCGTGATGAACTCGTTTTTTCCAATCGATAGTTTTGCGTCTGTTGCCACACTTCCCCCGCGTTCAACGAGTTCTTTCAAGGTTGCTGTTTCTCCTGAGTGTTTTCCGTGGGAAACGTAGCACTTGACTCCTTTTTCAAGTTTGATGACGCCGTCGATTTTTTGTGTTGGAAGGCTGATTTTGATTGTGTCTCCGGTTTTGAATTCTCCGTCGGCAACAACGTTTCGTCCGTCGTGAAGGTTGAGTTGCACGAGTTTTTTTCGCAAAGTGCTTTTGCCGGTTATTTTGCATAATTTTTCTTTTGCTTCGTCTTGGCTTATTTCAAGGAGGGTAAGTTTTCCTTTTTTGAACGTCAATCGGTAGTTTTTGCTTTTTTCTCCGCTGATTGTTACAACGTCCATTAATCCCA
>JBHHTN010000085.1:0-4821 GCA_046753405.1 Candidatus Micrarchaeia archaeon
GAGGGGGTTTTTTTGTCTGAAGACGGTTTGTTTAAGGGTGATGGTTCGAAGCTTTTCAGCCTTGCGCGGGAGCGTGACGTTGACTCTGCGGTGAAAAAAGTCAAGGAAGCCTTGAAAGACCAGTGGTTTGAGTTGCCCTCAGGGTCAAGGGTTTTGTTTGAAAGTGCTTTTGCAAGGTCTTGGAGCATTGTGGAAAAAGAGGAGTGGGGGAGTTTTCGCTTCAGTTTGTTTGAATTGCATGATGCTGAAAGAGTTTTGCAAAGCGAGAAAAAAAGCGGTTTGAGCGGTCCTCAGAAGGCTGAACGGGTCCTTGAGGTTTTGCGTGAGACCAAAACGCGTCATTGAACTTGTAAGGCTGTCTTGATGGGGAGGGTTGTTTTGTTAAGTATTTACGGGTATATATCGTCTTTTTGAAATCTTGTTTTAAGACACGTTTTATATACTTTGTTTTCGATATTTTTGTTGTAAACCAGCGTTTTTTTAGTAAAATTTCCGCGTTAGGTCTTTTTTGTTTTTAAACTTTTTAGGGGTTGATTTTTAAGTTGGCATCTAAACATCGCGTTGTTTCCGAGGACAGCCAGTTTGAAGCTTCAGTTTCAAAGATTGAACAGGAAGAGGCCAGGGCTGAAAAAGAGGTTCAAGCGGCTTTGGAGAAGAAAGAACTTTTTTTGTCAAGGGCGCGTAAGAAGGCCGAAGAGTTGATTGAAAAATCACGCGAGGAAGGTGCTAATGAAGCCTCGGTTTTGATTAAGGCGCAGAAAAAGGCGGTTGACAACCAGGTTGACAAGATTCTTGCCAAGGCCAAGGTTGACTCTGGAAGAATTTCGAAGAACAACTCTGTTTCGAAGGTTTCTTCTTCGTTGTTTAAGTCGTTTGAAAAAGATGTTTTTTCTTTGTTGACGTGACGTTTGAAAAATGGTTTTGAATCCTGCTGTTATGGTGAAGCTTCGCATGGTTTGTCCTGTGAAGCACGTTGATGACTTGATTGAAGCGCTTTACAAGTTTGGCGCTATTCAGGTTGAGCAGTCGTCGATGCCAGAGCTGGACAAGCCCCGTCCTCGTTTTGAGTCAATTTCCGATTGCCTTGTGAGACTTCGGGCGTTGGAAAAAGGCTTGAATGTTGACCAGGAGATTGCAAGTCTTGACTCGTCTATTTCTGTGGGAGAGCTTGTAAAGCGGTCTAAGAGTATTGACTTTGACGCGTTTCGTTCTTTGAATTCAAAGCGTGAACAGGTTAGGGAGGACTTGTCTGCTTTGCAGTCCCGTCGCGCTGACTTGCTTCCGTTTAGGGAGTTGAAGGTTTCTCCGAAGATTTTTTCAAAGCAGTCTTCTTTGACGTTTGTTTATTTTGCTTTGAAGGCAGGCTCCGATTCTTTTGAGCAGGTTGCCAAGTTGAAGCAAGCTTTGCGGCATTATAATCACGAGCTTACGTTGTCCAAGTCGGATGGAAAGCACTACGCGCTTTTGGCTTTTGACAAGCGTTATGAGGAAAAGGTCAACGTTATTGTTTTGAAGTTTGCAAGCGGGGTTATCGCCGTTCCCAAGACAAAGTCGGATTCTTTTGCGCACGAGTTTGCCCGCGTTGGGGATGAAATAAAGCGTCTTGAACGAGAGTTGGAAGGCGTTGGCAGGAGCATTGAGCTTTTCAAGAAGGAGAACGGGGAGGAAATCGTTAAGTTGCGAAAGAGTTTGGAGGTTGCTTCTTTGAAGGCCACCCTTCCCTCGAGGTTTGGGCGTACCAAGAATCTGGTGGTTGTGGAAGGCTGGGTTATGAAGAAGGCTCTTGCGCGTCTTGAAAAAACGGTTAAGGAAGTTACGCGTGGTTCTGTGGTTATTGAACGTGTGAAGACTTTGGATACTCCGCCTAGTGTTTTGAAGAATCCAAAGGTGACGAAGCCTTTTGAGTTTTTGATAAAGTTTTTTTCGCTTCCACAGTTTAACGAGATTGACCCGACTTTTTTCATGGCGATTACTTTCCCGCTTTTTTTTGGAATGATTTTAGGGGACATCGCCTACGGTCTTGTGGCTTTGATTATTTCTCTTTTAATTAAGTTTCGCACGAAAGGCGAGTTTTTGCAGAGTGTGGGCGGGATAATGTTTTTTTCGTCGCTTTCGACTATTTTCTTTGGAATTATTTACGGCGAGTTTTTAGGAGTGGAGCACATTTTTGGCGTTATTGAACTTCACCCGCTTATTCACCGCATGGGGCACCACGGTCTTAATGTTTTGATTGCGTTGTCGCTGGTTTTGGGCGCGTTGCAGCTTTTGTTGGGGCTAAGCCTTGGGGCAATAAACAGTTTTAACCATGGGCACACCAAGCACGGTTTTGGAAAGTTGTCTTGGATTGTTTTTTCACTTGGAGCGTTGACTCTTTTGGCGGGTTACGCGAACGCTTTTCCCGCAGGGATAGACCTGGTTTTTCTTAGTAATGTCGCTTACGTTCTTTCCGTTGCGGGTTTTTTGGGAATTGCGTTTTTCGAGGGGTTGCCGGCTTTGCTGGAAGTTTTCAGTTTGATGAGCAACTTTTTTTCTTACTTGAGGATAATGGCTTTGGGGCTTTCCGGGGCAATTTTAGCTGCGTTGATCGGAAGCATTCCCGTTGATTTTTCCGATATTTCGCAGATGGTTGTCGGTGGAGCGCCTTTTGACGCAGGTAAGGTTTTTCTTTTGCTTGTAATGATCGTTTTGTTTCTCATTGGCCACGTTCTTGCCCTTGTCCTTGGATTGTTTGAATCGTCAATTCAATCTTTGAGGCTGCATTACGTGGAGTTTTTCTCCAAGTTTTACAAGGGAGGGGGCAAGGCGTTTGTTCCTTTGAGGAAGAATAGTGTTTAAACTCTTTTAGGAAAAACAATTATTTTCAAAAAAAAAGTTAGGGGTGTTTTGTGTAAAATGGTTGAAATTGGAACCGGCTTGCTTGCATTGGGAGCTGGAATAACAATGTTTGGCGGTGCAATCGGCACTGCGTACGCGCAGGCTGCAATTGGCGCTGCTGGAATCGGCATGATGTCTGAAAAGGAGGGAACCGAGGGAAAAGTGTTGTTGTTTCTTGCAATTCCTGAAACAATGATTATTTTGGCTTTCGTGGTTTCTTACTTGATTTTAACTTCACTTGGAAGCGCTTGAAGCGAAGTTTTTTTTTGGGAAAGGCCGTTTGGTTTTCTGCCAAAAGCACGGATTTTTTTAGCTTGGTGCTTTTTTTTGGGCAGGATGAAGTTGCGCTTGGATGGGTAGTTTCAGATGAGTTTTGAAAAATTGATTGAGGAAATTAATGCTAATACTGTTGCGGAAAAACACCGCATTGTATTGGAGACTAAAAGGGAGACTTCTTTGATTTTGTCGGAGGCAAAAAAGAAGGCCTTTTCGGTTAAAAAGCAGCTTGTGGAGCAGGCCCATGCGTCTTCTTCGCGTGAAAAGGCGAGGGTTTCGTCTGCTAAAATGCGCGGGCAGAGGCTTGTTGCTGAGGCGGAGTATGCTTTGGTTGAAAAGGTTTTGAAAAGCGCGAAGAAGGATTTGCCTAAGGTTGCAAAGGAAAAGCGTTATCCTAAGTTGTTTGCTTTTTTGGCCAAGCAGGCCACGGCAGAGTTTCCTTCAGGAGACTTTAGGGTTTTGTGCAACAAGCGGGATTTTTCCATTGCAAAAAAGTTTTCCAAGACGCCTTCGGCTTTGGATTGCTCGGGGGGTCTTGTTGTGACTTCTGCTGACGGAAAGGTTCGAGCGAACAACACGTTTGAGGCTTTGTTTGAAGAGCGAAAAGAGGCTTTGGAGCAAAAGGCTTTTGAAAAATTGTTTTCTAAAAAACGGTGAAAATTTTTGGATCTGGGACTTGCGTATGTTAATGCCCGTGTTAAAGGTATGAAGTCGAAGCTTTTGCCTCCCTCGTCGTTGAGGCAGATGCTTTCAGTGCGCACTTTGAATGAGGTAGTCGAGCTTTTGGAGGAAGGGCCGTACAAGGATTCTTTTGTTGAGGCTTCTGTTAAGTACTCCGGGCGGAAACTTGTTTTGCACGCCCTTTTTTTGGATTTTAACAAGGCTGTTCAAAAGTTAGTGAGGGTTACTCCGCCTAAGTACCAGGGTGTTTTGTCTGCTGTTTTGAAAAAGTGGGATGTTCAATCCATTCAACTTGTGCTTTCAAGCAAGGCTTTGCAAGAGTCTGTTGACGAAGACGACTTGATTTTTCTCGAGCCGTCGAAGAAAAGGTCTTTGAAGGAATTGATAAACGCAAATTCTTTTAGTGAGGCTTTGAAAGCGTTGGACAAGACGGAGTACCGCGGGGTTATTTTAAGGGCAATGCCGGAGTTTGAAAAGTCCAAGGATTACCGTGTTTTTGTCAATGCTTTGGATGCGTACTATTTCCGTATTTTGTCGGATTCAGTTGGTAAGACTAATGATCGCAATGCTGAGTCTTTGTTGAAGTCTGAAATTAACGTTCACAACTTTCTTTTGGTTTTGAGGATGAAGTACGACTTTAAGGGAAAGCTTCAAGCGGGGAAAGTCGCGTCGCCTGAAACGATTATTCCGTTTCTGGTTAAGGGGGGCAATTATTCTTTTGCAGTTTCTCTTGCCAAGGCGCAGGACTTTGAAGGCGCTTTGAATTTGTTGAACAAGAAGTACAAGCTTGACGGTGTTTTGGAGGAGGTGGAGAAGACTTCTTCGCTTACTCCTCTTGAAATTGCGTTGGACCGTTTGTTTACGGACAAGGTTGCTTTGTCTTCTTCGGTGAGCGTTTTGTCTTTTGGCACTTTAATGGGTTACTTGTATTTGAAGCAAAAGGAAATTCTCACTGTCAGGGGACTTACTTTTGCAACGGAACTTGGTCTT
>JBHHTN010000086.1:0-4708 GCA_046753405.1 Candidatus Micrarchaeia archaeon
AGGTGATTGTTATGAGCGTTGCAAACGTAGTGCTGAAAAAATGGGGCAGCTCGCTTGGCCTTATCGTTCCTGCGAGAATAGCAAAAGAAAAGCGCCTGAAAAAAGGAGAAAGGGTGTTGATTGAGATTCGCAAAGTAAACGACTTGGAAGACGTTTTTGGTTCTCTCAAAGGATTGAAAGCCACGGGGCAAGAAGTAAAGGACGAGGCGAGAAAAAATTGGTAGACTCTTACTTCTTTGACACTTACGCGCTATGGGAGGCAATCAAAGGCAACAAGAACTATGGCAAATACGTCCATTGCGATTGCAATACCAGCCTGTTCAATTTAGTTGAACTTTATTTTGCTCTTTTGCGTGAGAGCAACGCAGTCGCGGCTGCAGCCCATTACCGCCGCCTCAAATCCTGCTTAATTGAAATCAACGACGAAGACGTGTTTGAGGCCATGGAACTCAAACTCTCAAAGAAGCACGCGAATCTGTCTTACGCAGACTGCGTAGGCTATGTAATGGCGCGCCACCTGGGCGTAAAATTCCTCACAGGCGACGAGGCCTTCAGAAAAATGCAAGGCGTAGAATTCGTGAAATAAAAAATGAGAGTTCAAAGCGTCAAAAATCTGCGAACTACAGCAAACCGCAAAAACTTTTTCTGCCTAAATCATCAGCACTTCGACTTCTTTGACGTTTTTAAAGTGCTTGTCACCCGTAAGAATTTTCAATCCATGTTTTTGAGCGGTTGCAAGAATTATTGAATCCGGCAAACCCGTTTTTCTTTTCCAGGCTTTTGAAAATAAAATCAAGTCAAATGAAGTAGAACCACACGCCTGCAACAACAGCACTAATTGACAGGAAAGGACGCATTTCACTGCTTTGCGCAGCCGTAAAAGGCAAGGCTACCGAATACACTAAAAAACCAATGAACATTCCAAACAAAACGTGCAAAACGCCGCGCGAAACCATTTTTGGAACCCGTTCTAGCTTGTTAAAATCTTTTTTGCATCATCCGTCAACTTGTAATGAAACTTGACTGGCGGAATGAGCAAAAAAGGATTTTCTGAGTAGAGGGGATCTTTTTTGACATCCGCTTCAATGATTTTTGCTTTTACAAGGGGTTCCAGAAATTTTGCCGAGTATATTTTATGAGCAACCGCATCCTTTCTTATTCTGTTCAATAAATCCGCTCCTTCTATACGCCCGACCAACTGCTAGTATTTAACCTGAGTCATATTTCGAATGTCTTCTGCAGTGTAATTTTTGAAACGTACCGGTTTCAAAACATCATTACGCAGAACGTCAAGATTATGCAGGACATTGCGTATTACTTCATCTACTCGCTGTTTGGTTAGCTGCCCTTTTTCAACAAGCTGCCCAAACGTTAGATTTGCTATCTTTGGATCAGGTTTGATTGCTTGGCGAAGTTTGTAAAGCTCGCCAACTTTGGTTTCACCTGCACCGCGTGCAACATTTTTTCCAGAAAGAAGAGCGTGAATTACCGGCGCGTATTTTTTTGCGTCCGTTTTAGGGAGCATAAAATGTTCATTTAATTTAATGGCTATATGTTTGTGAGCTTCTTCTCTGTGACTTAGTGATGCGCCGACCATCAAAACCACTCAAACGCTATTATTAATCGATAACTATTTAACAACTAGCACAGGCGTTCCCGTCCTCTTGATTACCTCGGCGGACACGCTTCCTAAAATCAGCCTGCTTATGTCTCCGCGGAATCCCGCGCCCCAGTTTCCCATTGCCACTAAATCGCACTTTTGCTTTTTTGCGAATTCAACTATTTGCTCTGGCGGAAAGCCGTGCAAAAGACTCGGCTCAAGCTTAAGCTTTTTCCTTTTTGCCTTTGAAACCGCCTGCCTTAAAATCGTGGCAAAGTATTCCTCGAGTTTTTCCGCGTCACGGTTGAAGCCAACGCCTTCCAAAACCGGCGAAACGCTCACTCCGAACAATTTTGACGTTCCCCTGCAGTCCTTTGCAAGCTCTAACGCCTTGTCCAACGCGTGCCATGACGAAACAGACCCGTCCAAAGCCACGACGATTCTCTTGAACACCTGCTTTTGCAAACCTCCCCATTTTACTTGCGAAGATTAAAATGATTAAAAGAATAAAAACATTGACGTAAAAATGAACGGCGACATGAAAACGGCTTGTTTTAAAAACGTTGAAGTTGAAACCCCGCAAAACGTTTACGAGCCTTTGGAGGACTCCATGCTCTTAGCGCGCTTGGTGGAAAAACACGCAACTGGAAGAGTATTGGACCTAGGGTGCGGAAGCGGCTTGCAGGCAGTAATTGCCGCAAAACTTCCCCAAGTAAAAAGCGTTTTGGCAGTTGACTTGAATAACGATGCTGTTGCGTGCAGCAAGAAAAACGCGGAAAAAAACGGCGTTTCAAACAAAACCAAGTTCAAAAAGTCGGACTTGTTCTCCAACGTTGGAAAAGAACGGTTTGAAACAATAATTTTCAACCCTCCTTACCTGCCTACAACTGAAGACGAACAGTTGCAAAAAGAAATCAATCTGGCCTTTGACGGCGGGCCTGACGGTCGCAAAGCAATAAACAAATTCCTTCTTGAGTTCGACGAATTCCTTGCGCCAAAAGGAGTAGTGCTCATGGTGCAAAGCTCTTTGGCAGACGAGCAGAAAACACTGGACTTTCTCGGCAAAAAAGGCTTTAAAGCGCAAAAAATGGAAGAGGAAAAATTCTTTTTTGAAAAAATAGTTTCAATAAAAGCCGAAAAACAAAGTTAAACCAAAAACATTTATTCAACCAAGGAGTTGAAAAATTATGCAAAAACTGTTCTTGTTACTTGCATTCTCATTGCTTCTTTTAGGCTGCGTTCAACAGCAAGAACCCGTCCAATTGTCTGAAAAACAACCCGCAATGATAGGCGAAGCAACAACTCCTCCAAAGCCAACTTTTATTGCAACACCTACTATTACCACGCAGCCAACAACGCAAGCGCCCACTGCTACAGCCCAGCCAACTCCGCAAGCAACTCCAACGCAAACACCTGCAATGCAAGTTCAGGAGTTTGAAATGATAGCCAAGCAATGGGAGTTTCTTCCCAACAAAATAACCGTGAAAAAAGGCGTTCCCGTTAAAATCAGAGTTACAAGCACGGACGTTACACACGGACTTTCCCTGCCTTCCTTTGGAATAAACGAACGCCTGGAGACGGGACAAACAGTTGACATTGAATTTACGCCCCAACAAATCGGTGAATTCTCATTCACATGCTCCGTGTTCTGTGGTTCCGGCCACGGCAAAATGTTCGGACTTATAACCGTCACAGAATAAACAATAAGAGGTGGAAAAGATTTTGCCTTACAAAAACGCGATTGAACGCTTTCGCAAAAGCGTTTTGAAAAACGGACACAAAGCCACAGAAGTTGAAAAACCTCGTTTGGGGCGTTACAACTTCCACGTCATTCCCAAAAGCAGTTTGTCTGCAGAGGAATTAAGGGCAAAAGCGGAAGAACACTTCAAAAAACTGTCCGGCTCGTTCAACCTCGACATATCCCCAAAAGTCTTCAAAGGCGTTTTGGACAAAAAAGTGGCAAAAACCTTGGGAAAAACAATTGAAGAAAACGAAGTAAACGGCTTTACAGTACAACTTGCAATTTCAAGCGAAAAAAGACCCAAATTCAAAACAGGCAAGTCGTCAAAACGCGGATTTTAAAATCAAAGAATGCACTTTGTGTGCAGTTTGGGCGTTGTCTTCGGAGACGTTGAAAACTTGGCAAGCAATTGTTTTGTTCCATCCAAGTTATGCATTTCAACCCTTACCTTTCCATCGTCAACATCCACAACGTTGAAAGCGTTCTTGTAATCCAAAATTACCTTCGGAGACGCAGTTGCAGGAGAGTTCACGGTAGCAAGCCCTTCAATTAACCAAATGTTCGGAACATGCTTGTGACCGCTTAAAACAAGATTGATGTTACAACTAATAAGCACGGAAAGCGCGTCTCCCGCATCATACAAAACGTTTCTTTCCCGTCCCGTGTGCGGAACAGGCAGAATGTGGTGATGCAACACCACCACTTTATACTTATGACTATCCTTCTCAGAATTCTCCTGAATCCACTTAAACACCCCTGCGCCAATCATTCCCGGGTCAACATCGGGAAGCGTCGTGTCCACCGCGTAAACAACAAGTTTCTTAGAAACTTCCTTTCGCAAAGGAAGCCTTGGAAAAAACCTTCTGAAAAGCGTCTGACCCGCGTGCCGCGCGTCATGGTTTCCAGGAACAACTATCGGAGACGGCTTAAACAGTTTGAAAAGCGAAACTGCTTTCTTGTACTCCCGCAAGTAACCATCAGACGTCATGTCCCCGCAAAAAACAACCACGTCCGCCTTCAATTTGTTCACCATTTTCGCGGCTTTCCTAACCTTTTGCTCGGCCTTGGGCAAATTCAAGTGAATGTCTGAAAACTGAACAATTCTAATCATCTTTTCCTAATCATTCCTCTAAATCCACGTCACTTTGCGCTTTTTTATACCGCGAGTAAACATACGCGCCTATTCCAATTACAACCGCAAGCAACACCAAATTCGAAAAAGCATCATCGCCTTTTTCAGGCCTCAAAGTAGGAATAGGCTCGTTCATACACCTGTCAAAGCGTTCTTCAAATTGCTCTGCCAAAAGCTTTGCCGCATTTGCATCACGAGGAACTTGCTCATAGGCTGCAACCGACGTGTTCTTCTT
>JBHHTN010000087.1:0-4700 GCA_046753405.1 Candidatus Micrarchaeia archaeon
CGAGGCGGGCGTTGGCTTGGGCGAGTCTGTTGTAAGCGGTTCGATTACTCCTGACCACTACGTTGTGGACAAAACTTCTTTTGAAGTAAAGCAAAAGCAGGTTAACAAGCAGGAGTTCATGATTGTGAGGAGTTCAAGCGGTACGGGTAATGAGAAGGCCGCTGTTCCGGAGGAGTTGAACGGGCAAAAGTTGTCGAACGGTCAAATCGTTGAACTTGCGAAAATTGGGAAAAAGATTGAGGAGCATTATGGTGCTCCCCAGGACATTGAGTGGGCTGTTGAAAACAACAGGTTGTTTGTGGTGCAAAGTCGTGCAATAACAACGCTTGGCAAGACAAAGTCTGTGCAAGACGCTCCTGTGGAAAGGTCGCAGGCAACTGAGCAGGCCGCGGTTTCGGTTGACAAGGCGAAGATATTGCTTCAGGGAATGGGGGCGTCGCCTGGAATAGCCTCGGGACGGGTGTCGCTTATTTTTGATGTTAAGGAAATATACAAAGTGAAAGAAGGCGACGTTCTTGTTACGGAGATGACTACGCCTGATTTTGTTCCTGCTATGAAAAGAGCGGCGGCGATAATAACGGATGCGGGTGGGGCAACGGCTCACGCGGCTATTGTTTCAAGAGAGTTGGGTATTCCGTGTATTGTTGGTTCGCGTACTGCAACTGTTGAGTTGAAGGGCGGGCAGTTGATTACTGTTGACGCCAAGCGCGGTGTGGTGTACGACGGCGTTGTTGACTTGGGTCAAAACGATGAAAAAGAAGTTCAGGATGCTGTTACTGGTGGAAAAGGCGCTGTTGTCACTGGAACTAAGATTTACGTTAATGTTGCCGAACCGGGTATTGCCGAAAAAGTTGCGAAGAAAAATGTTGACGGGGTAGGGCTTTTGAGAGCGGAATTCATGGTTGCTGGAATCGGAAAACACCCTCGTGCTTTGATAAAGCAGGGAAAACAGGAGGAATTCATTGCTTCTCTTGCAAAAGGATTGCGGAAAGCTTGTGCCGCGTTTTATCCGAAGCCGATTATTTATCGTGCAACTGACTTCAAGTCCAATGAGTACAAGAATTTGGAGGGTGGCGAGGAGTTCGAGCCCAAAGAGGAAAACCCGATGATTGGTTTTAGGGGTTGTTTTCGGTACGTGAAGGACGCGGAGGTTTTCAACATGGAGTTGGAGGCTATAAAGCGTGTTCGTGAAAAGTTTGGAATGAAGAATTTGTGGCTTATGATTCCTTTTGTGCGTACTGTGCATGAATTTGAAGTGTGCAGGGAATTGGTGGGAAAGTCGGGTTTGCATCATAATCGTGACTTTAAGCTTGGCATTATGTGCGAGGTGCCGTCAACTGTGATTAATGCCGAAGAGTTTTGTTTGGCTGGAGCGCAGTTTTTTTCAATTGGAAGCAATGACTTGACGCAGTTGACTTTGGGGGTTGACCGTGACAACCCGATTGTTGCCGAAGACTTTGACGAGCGCGATCCTGCAATCTTGCGGAGCATTAAGCGCGTGATTGAAAAGTGTCACAAGCACGGAGTGAAAGTGGGTATTTGCGGGCAGGCGCCGTCGGTGTACCCTGAGTTTGCCGAGGCGCTTGTTGAATATGGTATTGACTCGATTTCAGTTAACCCTGATGTTATTGAGAGTACCCGACGGATTGTTGCAAGTGCGGAAAAACGCGTTCAACTTAAAAAATTGCGCGAGCTTTCGAAGTAGAATATTTTCAATATCTTATTAACTTTGTTTTTTCCAATAGGCTTATGGCGATTTGGAAAAAGTCTCCTTTTAATAAGTTGAGAAAGGCCTCTAAGCGGAATCTTGCTGATTTGCAGCATGAGGCGCATTCTTCTCCTGTTTTGAGTTTGTCTTTGGCGTTTTTGGAGGCGGCTGCCAGTGAGCCTTCCCGAGCTGGTAAAAGAACGCGCAGGCGGCTTGAGCATGTTGTTGACGCGGCTCATGGTTTGATTAAAACTCGTGATGCTCTTCTTGTTTCTGCTGTTCTTTTGCGGCACGTTGAACCACGTCAACGAGGAAAGTTGGCAAAATCTGTGATTTTGCCTCCTAAAGAGGTTTTGAGGCTTGTTGACGTGTACGCTGATGCTCAACAAAAAGAAGTTTTTAATTACACTGTTGATTTGACGCCTGATTTTGTAGGGAGGGTTCACAAAAGTATTGAGAAGGAACGCCGTTTGATTCCTTTGTTTGTAGCGGATTATTACCAGCACTTGAAAGAGCTTTTTGAAGTTAGGGAAAAGGCGCGCAAGGAAGGGCGGAGGTTGCCGGTTGATGTTTCAAAAGCGATTAAAACCGCGGCGTTTAACGGCAGGGTTTTTTGGTTTCCTCTTGCAAGAGCTGCAAACTGGAGGATTGCAACTGGGATTCGGGACACCGCGTTCAAAATACTTTGGCCGAAGGAGTATGAGAAGACGATGAGGGTTTTGCCTAAATTGGAAGAAAAGACTTTGGATAAGTATTCTAAGTTGGTTAAGAGGGTGTTGAAAAATGAGGGGATTGTTGCCAGGGTTGCAATCGCGTGAAAAAGGCGTTGAAAGTTCTTTTATGGAGTTGGAGTCAAAGAAAGGCGGGAAGGTTGCTGACATAAATGACTTTCTTGGAATAAGGGTTATTACTTCAAAGGAAGAACTTCGTCATTTGTATGATGTGCGACGAAAGGTTCGGTCGGAAGTTTCAGCTAAGGCTGATTTTGTGAAAACCAAGGACTATGTTTTAGGAGAAGAAAAACCTAGGAATTCGATTGGCGGGTACCGTGCGCTTCACGATCGGTTTGTTGTTCCAAGCAAGCATTTTTTTTGGAGAATGCTTGATTTGAGGGGGGTGCCGTTGGAGATTCAGTTTAGGACTCCCAGGATGCATTGGGAGGATGAAACGAAGTTTCCTCATCATAAGTACAAGAAATTGTATGAATTGCCAAAAGGTTTGCAAGAGCCTGTTGACAGGCTTGTTGAGGAGGCTCAAAGGTTGTACCAAGGATATGAAATAAATCGTTTAAGGCGTAAGCTAAGAGAAGAGCGTAGAAAATAAGGGTTTAATACACGTGGTTTTTTTTATTGGTTTGACTGGCACTTTCGGTTCCGGCAAGGGGTCGTTTTCGGAAATTTTATGCAGGAAAACCAGTTGTGCTTTTTACAGTTTAAGCGATGAAGTACGAAAAGAGTGCGAAAGGCAGGGCAAGAGTTTTCAAAGGGACAGTCTTAGGGCGGTTGCCAATGAAACAAGGCGCAGGGAAGGGGTCGGAGTGTTTGCAAAGAGAGTTTTGCAAAAGGCTTTGAAGGACGAAGGCAAGCAGGTTGTTATTGTTGACTCTGTTCGAACTCCTGGCGAAGTTGAAGCGTTAAGAAATGCTTTGGGAAAGAGGTTTGTGCTTGTTGCAGTTGACGCTCCCCTTGATGTTAGGTATGAGCGTGTTAAGGAGCGGGCTCGTGCGCAGGAGCAGTTGCTTTCTTTGGAGCAGTTCAAGGAGTCGGAAAACGTTGAAATGCACTCCAAGGACCCGTTCGGTCAAGATTTGTCGAAAGTCATGCAAAGTGCTGATTACACTGTTGAAAACACGGGGTCAACGAAGGAGTTGGAGGAAAAAGCGGGTTGTTTGTTGAAAAAATTTTTGCGGGCTGTTTGATTTTTTTTATTCAATTTTTAACAAGGGTTCCTTCGAATTTTTGGTTTAGGATTGCTTTTTTGATGTTGGCGGCTTTGTTGCCGTTGACGAATCTTATTTCCAAGTTTTCTCTGGCGGCAAGTTTTGATGCAACAAGGTCGAATGGAAAGTTTGTTCGTGCCGTTCTATCGTCGTTTTCAAAGGCTAGTTTTATGAGTTGTTTGTGCGTCATTGAATTGAACTTTTTGGCCTTTGGGTTTTTGTTTGGGTCAGAGTCGTAGATTGCGTTGATGTTGCTTGCGTTTACAAGTGCTTGTGCGTCGAGTCGTTCTGCTGTGAGTACTGCCACGGTGTCTGTTGTAATGCCTTCGAGCATTCCGTGTAAGAGCGCGATTTTGTTGTTTTCAATTGCTTGACTTGCTTCATCGAAAGAGTTTGCTATTGTTGCGTTGTCGCCGAGGGTTTTTGCAAGTTTTTGAGCGTTTTCAATTGTTGCCGTTATTGCGGCGCGGTCTGCAAAAAACTCGTTTTTTCCGTTTTTCCTTTGTTGTTCGCAGTATGTTTTGGCAAGGGCGCCTCCGCCTACTACTATTGCCAGTTTTACTTGTGTTGAGGCTTCTTTAATTGTCGAGGTTAGTTCTTTGAGGAATTTTTCGTCGTATTCGGGTTTTTTTCCGGCCTTTTCATAGTACTTTGAGTTGTGGGCGAAAAGAAGCGAGCCTCCCAGTGATACTACTACTGTGTTGTTCATTTTTTCTTCAAAGTATTTTTTTGTGAATGCTACTATTTAAAATAGAATTTTGGGAATAATTTTGTTGCGGAAAAAAAAACTAATTTTTCGTTTGTTTTTTTCAAGGTCAGTAGACGGATGTGGGTGGAGAAAAATGTCTTTTAATGAAATTGTTAAAAAAACCCTGCCTTTTTTTGCGGAGAAGGAAAGGCGGCAGGACGCTGTTTTGCAGCTTAATCGTGAAATCGTGCGTGACAGCGCGCGGGCCATTCGCGCGATTCACACCGGAGAGCTTGGTGAATGCGAGGAGGTTGTGACGGCTTTGAAGGAAAAGCTTTCCAAAATGAAGGGTATTGACGAAGGTT